>JAGMAN010000117.1 GCA_023130215.1 bacterium | reverse complement strand
AGAGGTTGGTTGTCCTCACCTCCTGATTTGGCGAATTCCCGCAGGAGTTCTCTCTGTCTTTCATTCAGTCTGGTTGGGGTCTCAACGATTGCCCGCACATATTGATCGCCTTTACCATAGCCATGTAACCTGGTTATTCCCTTCCCTCTCAGTCGGAATATCTTTCCGGTCTGGGTTCCGGCCGGAATTTTCATCTTTACCTTGCCATCTAAAGTGGGGACGGTTATCTCCACTCCCAGGGCCGCTTTACTGAAGCTGATAGGGATTTCGCAGAGGATATCATCTCCATGGCGATCGAAGATTTCATGCTCCCTGACATGGATGAAAATGTAAAGATCTCCTGCTGAAGCTCCTCTCAAACCAGCTTCTCCCTCCCCGGAGATCCTTAACCGGGAGCCGATCTCCACTCCCGGGGGAACCTTCACTGATATCTTACGGCTACGGCGAACTCTGCCTTCTCCTCGACAGTTCTGGCAGGGAGTCTCAATAACTGTCCCTTGCCCTCGACAACTGTTACAGGTCTGGGTCACACTGAAAAAGCCCTGGGCATAGCGAACCTGGCCACTTCCCCTGCAGGTGGGACAGGTGGAAGCAATCGTTCCCGGCCTGGCTCCTGTCCCCTGGCAGACCGAGCAGGTCTCCGGGCGGGGAATCTCAACTGAGGTTTCCGCTCCAAAGGCGGCTTCCTCTAAGGATATCTCTAAGTCATAGCGAAGGTCAGCTCCCCGAAGTCTCGCTTCTTCCCTTCCAACAGTCTGCCCTCCAAAGAGTTCATCAAAAATACTACCTCCGGAGCCAGTATCCCAACTCCGTCTAAATTGCTCAAAGATCCTGAAAGCATCTCCCAGGCCACCAAATCCGGGCTGAGCGTATTCTGCCCGAAGTCCCTCGTGACCGAACTGGTCATATCGAGCTTTCTTCTCAGAGTCCTTCAGAACTTCATAGGACTCAGCCACTTCCTTAAATTTCTCCTCGGCGTCCTTGCTCCCTGGATTCTTGTCAGGATGATACTTAACGGCTAATTTCCGGTAAGCCTTCTTTATCTCCTCCTGGCTGGCATCCCGGCTTACCCCTAATACCTCGTAATAATCACGCTTAGCCACCCTCTTGAATTAGCTCCTCCAGTTTTTCTACGGCTTGCTCGATATCTACCAGGAACTCTTTTCCGTCCCGACGGCGTTTGATTTCTACTTTCTTTTCAGCCACTCTCTTCGGACTAATGGTCAGGCGAAGGGGAATGCCAATCAGGTCGGCATCATTAAACTTCACTCCCGCCCGCTCATCCCGGTCATCTAAGATTACTTCCACTCCTTCCCTGGTGAGTTGCTTATAAAGATTATCGGCTACTTCAACTGTCTCCGTGCTATTAACATTCAAGAGGATAATGTGAACTTGATAAGGGCTAATTGACATCGGCCACATTATTCCGTTCTCATCATGGTTCTGTTCAATAATGGCGGCTACCGTCCGGGTAATTCCAATGCCGTAACAGCCCATGATAGCCGGCCTTTCCTGGCCTTTCTCATCCAGGAATTTTGCTCCCAGACTCTGACTATATCTGCGCCCCAAATTGAAGATGTGCCCTACCTCTATTCCCCTTCGCATGGCTAACGCGCCTTCGCACTTGGGGCATTTATCTCCTTCCCTGACATAGCTTATGTCGGCTACCTCATCAGGACTATAGTCCCTCCCAATGTTTACATTCTTGATATGTTTATCCTTTTTGTTTGCTCCCGTTATCCCATTGATTATTTTAGTCACTCCCCCATCGGCAATAATTTTAATTTTCTTCAAACCAACCGGGCCGGAGAAGCCCAGGGGACCGCCAGTCACCTCCTCTATCAGTTTTTCATCAGCCATCTGCAGGTTCTCACATTTAAGATTCTTTCTTAATTTTACTTCACTTATCTCTTCATTGCCGGAAATTAAAGCGGCAACTGTTTTCCCATCCGCAGAATAGATGAGTGTCTTTATCATCTTCTCCGGTCTCTCTCCCAGGAAATCTTTTAGTTCCTTGATCGTCTTTATGTTTGGAGTTTCTATCTCTTCCAGAGGCTTTATCTTCTCCTGGCTTTTGCCGGGTTCCTCCTCACCCCGCCCGGCACTTTCTAAATTAGCCGCATACGGACACTGAGGACAGGAGACGATGATATCCTCGCCGGTATCAGCTAAGGCTATGAACTCTTCGGATTTGCTGCCTCCCATAGCTCCTGGATCGGCTTCCACTACCTGGGTCTTAAGTCCGCAGCGGCGAAAAATGTTACTATAGGCCTCGGACATATCCTGGTAACTTTTCCTGGCTGAGCCCTCATCCACATCGAAACTATAGGCATCCTTCATGATGAATTCTCTGGCTCTAATCATTCCAAATCTTGGCCTCATCTCATCCCGGAATTTGGTCTGAATTTGATACAGGTTAAGAGGAAGTTCCTTATAGGACCTCACTTCTTTACTCACTAAATCAGTGATAATCTCCTCATGAGTTGGTCCAAGCACAAATTCCCTCTCCTCTCTGTTTTTGAGCTTGAGCATGCCCAGTTCCTTATCATCCCAGCGCCCGGACTGTTCCCATATCTCCCTTGGCTGCAAGGTGGGCATCAACAGTTCCTGAGCCCATTTCTTATTCATCTCCTGGCGAACAATGTCCTCCACCTTTCTGATTACCCTCAGTCCTAAGGGAAGATAGGTATATAGCCCGGCTGAAAGCCTTCTCACCAGTCCGGCTCGCAGCATTAGCTTGTGGCTGGCCGCTTCCGCCTCCCTGGGAGCCTCCCTCAGAGTGCGAATGAATGACTGAGTCCACTTCATAAAAGCTCTCCTGTTCTATGCTCCCGATTATTTTAACACCAAAACATTTAAAGGTCAAATAATTTAGGGAGAGTTGCGATAAAGGAATTTAGACTCGCTCGTAGGGCTCGAATAGTTTGTTGTATTCGTCAAGGGCGAAACGGTCGGTCATTCCCGCAATGTAGTCACATACCACTCTGGCGGGGGACTCTTCTTTGAGTTTCTTCTGAGTACCGGGAGGGAGCTGATTTGGCCGGGTGAGATAAAGATGGAAAAGTTCCCTAATGAAGCGCCGGGCCTTCTCCCTCATCCTCACCACCCGATAATGCTGGTAAAG
>JAGMAN010000116.1 GCA_023130215.1 bacterium | reverse complement strand
GAATGGGTGGCTCCGGTCTTTAAGGCTAACCCGGATGTCAACGGAACATTTATGATAACCGAGGAGGAAGGCTACCGGTTGGTGGCTAAGAACCTAAAAGAGGATAAATTTGATATGGGGATACTTTTCCCAAACTCTTTCTCGTCAGCTTTCCTTTTCTGGTTAGCTAAAATCCCCGAGAGGGTAGGCTACCCTACCGATGGCCGCTCGCTTCTGTTGACGCAGAGGAGAAAGCGAAGCCACAATTTTAGAAGGGAGCACCAGGTTAAGTATTATCTACATTTAGTGAATAAGCCATTAGCTCAAAGTGACCAGTCATTGAATCCAGGTGAGGAGGCACTTGTCTGGAACATAGCGGACGGAGAAGGGGAGTGGGCAGACGAGACGCTCGCCGATTTTGGGCTTTTGCCGGATGAGGACAGAGTAATTGGAATAAACCCGGGAGCCACCTATGGACCTGCTAAACGATGGCTTCCGGATAGATTTGCCAAATTAGGAGATGAACTTTCTAAAAGATATGGGGTCACAGTGCTAATCTTTGGAACATGGGTGGAAGATGAGATAGCTACCTCCATAGTTAATTTGAGCAAGATAAAGCCAATAAATTTGGCCGGAAAAACCAATCTCCGTGAGCTCGGTGCTCTCATCTCTAAATGCGCTCTGTTTATTACCAATGATACAGGAACAATGCATGTGGCCGCGGCAGTGAAAACACCGGTAGTGGCTATCTTTGGCTCTACTGACCCGGTGAGGACTGGTCCATGGGGGGAAGGGCATATTATCGTCAGGGAAGGAGTTCCTTGCAGCCCGTGCCTGGAGAGAGAATGTCCAAGGGGAGATTACCTGTGCTTTGAGAAAATAACAGTTGAAGATGTCCTGAAGGCAGCAGAGGAGCGATTAGGCAAACATTGAGTTCCGGCATAGCTTATGAAAAAGAGTCGGGGGTGGGAACGAGACTTGGTAGATGGATTGGCTCCATCTTCATCTGGGCAGTTGTGAGGCTGGCTCCTCTTCTTCCTCTCAGGGTTATGTACTGCCTGGGCAAACTATCAGGGGATTTACTCTACTTTACCTGGATAAGCAGAAGGAGGATTGCCATTAACAACCTCCGGTTAGCTTTTGGAGGTGAAAAGGACCCGAGACAGCTTAGACTTATTGCCAGGCAGGTCTATGGCTACCTCATGACAGGGCTGTGCGAGGCAGTTCGCTTTGTCTTACTTCCAGCCGAGCACCTTGATAGAAGATTAACGGTAGAAGGCAGGGAAAACCTGGTAGAAGCTCTCAAGGAAGGAAGAGGAGTAATTGCTTTCAGTGCTCACTTAGGCTGTTTTCCACTGATGGGGAGAAAATTAGCAGGCGAGGGTTTCCCCTTTAATTATGTTATCCGCTTCCCTAAGGATGTTAGGTTAACTAATTATCTCAAGCAGTTGAGCCAGAGGGTGGGAGTCAAATTCATCTCCACCAAGCCTGAGCGCCACTGCGCCAGTCACTGCTTAGAGGCCTTGAGGAGGAATGAGGTCGTCTGTTTGCTCGGCGATCAACGCACCAGAGAGGGAGTGGTAGTGGACTTCTTCGGGCATCCAGTGCTTGCGGCCACCGGGCCGGTAGTCCTCTCTCTCAGGACCGGAGCAAAGATTCTACCAATGTTCATTGTTCGCCGCTCTGATAGGACTCACCAGTTAATAATTAATTCTCCCTTTGCGCTGGAGATAACTGAAGACAGGGAGAAAGATATCCTTATTAACACAGCTAGACTGACAAGACTGATTGAATCTTATGTGCGGCGTTACCCAACTCAGTGGGCCTGGATACACAGAAGATGGAGGTAATGGAGTTTCGGATGAAAGCAGCCAGTTTATCAGTAGTGGTTATCACCAAGAACGAGGAGGAAGATATTGGCCTCTGCCTGGAGAGCGTGAAGTGGGCTGATGAGATTGTGGTGGTGGACGATTTCAGTCAGGATAAGACAGTGGAGATTTGCCATCAGTGGACAGATAAGGTATTTCAGAGGAGATGGGAGGGGTATGCCAAGGGTAAGAACTTTGCCATAGAGAAGGCTTCAGGCCAATGGATATTGAGCTTGGATGCAGATGAGAGAGTTTCTCCAGAGCTTAAGGCGGAGATAAAAGAGGTGCTTGACCCGTTTAGAGATAAATCTCTAACGAGTCTTGAACGGGATAGCGGCTATGATGGGTATTTGATCCCTATGAAGTTTTATTTTTACGGTCACTGGATGAGGTATGGGGGGCTGTATCCTAAACGGCATCTGCGGCTTTTCCGAAAGAGAAAAGGTAAGTTCGAGGAAAGGGCAGTACACGAGGGAGTCAAGGTCACCGGGCGAATAGGATACCTTAAGGAGCCAATGCTCCATTATAGCTATAAGAGCCTCGACGATTATCTTCAGAAGTTCGACCGATACAGCACCCTGGATGCCCTGGATAAGCTTGATAAACGAGAGCATGGAAGATGGTATCCTTTCCTGCGCTTACCAGCTGAATTCATACTCACTTATTTTATAAAGCAGGGCTTCAGGGATGGATTTTATGGTCTTTTATATAGTGTTCTCAATGCCTTCTATGTCTTCGTTAAGTATATGAAATTGTGGGAGGTCCAAAGTGGTAGGAATACCAGTCTTCATGTATCATAAGGTAAGTCCTAACCGGGGAAGGAAGGCAGAAAAGCTTCGGGTCACCCCGAAGAAATTTGACTGGCAGATGCGATACCTCTTTGCCAATGGTTACCGCACCATATCTACCGCTCAACTAGTAGACTTCTGCCAGGGCAAAGGCTCGCTACCGAAGAGAAGAATAATCATCAGTTTCGACGATGGATATGAGGATAATTTCACCCAGGCATTCCCCATTTTAAAAAAATATGGCTTTAGAGCGATCATTTTTTTAGTTACCGATTATATTGGGTCAGACAGTTGCTGGGATGAGAAAGGACCTGAGCAACTCCTCAACTGGGCCGAGATTGAAGAGATGAGCCAGGCTGGAATGGAATTTGGTTCTCACAGCCACACTCATCGCCTTTTACCTTCCTTGCCTAAAGAAGAAATAAGATTGGAGGTTGAGCGTTCGAAGAGTGTCCTGGAAAGTAAGCTTGGAGAACCGATTGAGTTCTTCTCCTACCCCTGGGGAAAGTTAAATGAGGAGGTAAAGGAAATAGTTGAAGGCTGTGGCTATAGAGGAGCTTTCTCCACTCTGCCTGGGAAGAATCGGATGGGAGAGGACTCCTTTGCCCTGAGACGAATACTTATTCGCGGCTACGATACTACATTTCATTTTCTCCTAAATCTGAAATTGGGGCGAAGTAGAATATGACCACTATTCTCCATACTGAATCCTCCCGCCAGTGGGGAGGGCAGGAACAGCGTATCCTGTGCGAGGCAGTAGAGCTTGGCAAGCGGGGATGGCGGGTAGTCGTTGCTTGTCGTCCGGATAGCCGTATACTCCACCGTGCCAGGCAAGCGGGTATAGAGACGCGCAAGGTAAATATGGACAGTGGGTTCAACCTCAAAGCTTTCCTAAAGCTGATATGGCTGATATATCGGGAGAGGGTTGATATAGTCAATACCCATAGCTCCAAAGACAGCTGGTTAGGTTCCCTGGCCGCTAGATTAACTACCCGCTCCAAACTCATTCGCACTCGCCATGTGTCTATTCCCATACCAAAACATCCCTTGAATATTGTTTATAGAATGCCGCATAGAATAATAACCTGCGGGGAGACAATAAGGCAGGCAATGATAAAGGATAACAAGTTAGAGCCAGAAAAAATTGTCTCCATCCCAACTGGAGTCGATTTGCGCAGATTTGATTTCACCATCAATGGAGCTGAGGTCAGAGAGAAGCTCAGGATAGAACCGGATGCTCCCTTAGTAGGAACGTTGGGAATCATCAGGAGTGAGAAAGGACATTTTTATTTCGTCCGAGCCGCACGACGAATACTTGAAGAGAAGCCAGAAGTGAGATTTCTCATCGCTGGCAATGAGCCGAAAGGGGATACAGTCCGCAGGCAAATTAAGGAGCTAGGTTTAGAAAAAGAGGTAATTATGGCCGGGCTTCGTGATGATGTTCCTCAGATTTTAGCTGCCCTGAATATCTTTGTCCTTCCCTCTTTGAGAGAAGGTGTCCCTCAGGGAGTAGCCCAGGCTTTAGCTATGAAGAAAGCAGTGGTGGCTACGGCAGTAGGAGGAGTTCCGGAATTAATTGAGAATGATAGAACCGGTATCCTCGTTCCTCCCCGGGATGTGGAAACTTTAGCCGAAGCCATCTTGGAGCTACTGGATGATAAGGAGAAGGCAAAGAAGATTGGCGAGAACGGACGGCGCTTGATAGAGGAGAAGTTTAGTCTGGAAGGAATGGCAGAGAAGATAGAATCTCTCTACCGCGACTTGCTAAACCAAGGGAAATGAGGAGAAGCATACCTGTAATAACTTATCATCATGTCAACTGTCACCTGGGGGATACAGTGACGGTAACTCCGGAGTATTTTGAAGAGCAGATGAGATATTTAGGGCAGCGAGGGTATAACACCATCTTCCTCAAGGAACTGATTTCTTGTTTGGAGCAAAAGAAAGCGCCGCCTGAGAAGACAGTCGCTCTCACCTTCGACGATGGGTATCTGGATAACTGGCTCTATGCCTATCCCATTTTGAAGAAGTATAAGATGAAGGCGACCATTTTCGTTATCACCTCCCCAATTAGGGATAGACACTCTAACTCGACTCC
>JAGMAN010000115.1 GCA_023130215.1 bacterium | reverse complement strand
CTGGCTATGGCTGGTGCGCTTAGCACAGGCGAGATAGGGATTTCGCTTGGGGAGATGATAAGAAAGAATAAAATTCATGGAATTTGCTGTACAGGTGCCAATCTTGAAGAGGATATATTTAACCTGATAGCTCATACGCATTATAAACAGGTTCCTCATTATAGAGACCTTGCCCCTGATGACGAGCTTGCACTTAAAAACAAACACCTTAATAGAGTTACAGATACTTGCATTCCGGAAGAAGCAGCCATGAGAAGGTTAGAACAAAAACTTCATCCCTTGTGGGAAAACGCAGATAAAAAAGGCGAGAGTTTTTTTCCTTACGAATACTTTTATCAACTTATACGCAGTGGTGAATTGGAAGGAGCTTATGAAATTGACCCAAAAGATAGCTGGGTGTTAGCTGCTTGCGAGAAGAATATACCTATCTTCACTCCTGGTTGGGAAGATTCCACCATGGGCAATGAAGTAGTTGCAGGATACAGATTGGGACGCTTCAAAGGATTTGATTTTATAAAAGATGGTTTGGAGCAGATGGATTATCTTGTTGACTGGTATTTAGAGAATACGAAAGATGCTTCGATGGGTTTTTTCCAGATAGGTGGTGGTATTGCCGGAGATTTTGCTATATGCGTCGTGCCATTGATAAGACAGGATTTGAAACAAGGATGTAAGCTCTGGGGATATTTTTGCCAGATAAGTGATAGCACCGCCTCTTATGGTTCTTATAGCGGTGCGATGCCTAATGAAAAGATTACCTGGGAGAAACTTGGAGTTGACACGCCGAGATTTGTAATAGAATCAGATGCCAGTATTGCAGCACCACTTATATTTCAGTATGTTTTAGAGCAAGATTAATTTGGTGGCATCCTTTTCACCATTATTCTCTTCATTTCTCCCAGCAAATAAGGAGAATTGTTGCTTGTAACATATCTTTAATCGTCAAAATTTTTCTTGCCACGGTTACCAGGAAATGTTATAATCTGCATGATGTCTCCCCAGATACCGGACAAATTATACTTTTCCATTGGTGAAGTTAGTCAGATTGCTGGCCTAAGACCGCATGTGCTTCGCTACTGGGAATCTGAATTCAGTTGCTTAAAGCCTGAGAAGGACAAGGCTGGTCGGCGCAGTTACCGGAGAAAAGATATCGAGACCATCCTGCACGTCAAGGATTTGTTATATAATCAGCGATATAACATCGCTGGAGCGAAGAAGAAGATGAAGGAAAAAGGAGGGGAGAAGCCAGAGGAGGGAGAGTTAATATCAACCCTGAGACAGACTGGAAAGGACTTGCAGTCAGTCTTAAAGATGGTATCAAAATAGGATTTTAACGGTATAGGAAAGCATAAAACTTCCCTTACTACTGAAAATTCCTTTCCTATACAGCAAAAAAGTTATGACGAACGAAGTGAGGAATTTTCTTGTGTTCTACCTGCCGGTGGCGAGTCATTCTTGTATCGGGGCGTGGCGCAGTCTGGTTTAGCGCACTTGACTGGGGGTCAAGGGGTCAGCGGTTCAAATCCGCTCGCCCCGATTTCTTAAACAAAAAGTTGCAATTTGGACAGCTATGAGAAAGGATAAAAACAAATCGGCAAGAGAATTTGAGGGAGAGATAAACAGGAACGTCAAGCAAATACTGAGTTCACTAAATGAATAAACCCCTGGTTTCTAACAAACACTTGGAAAGGTTGCAGAACGACTGTGGAACTGAATCCATGATGATAGAATGGAAACCTTCTTTATCCCAGACAAAAGAAATTATAGAAACGATTTCAGGTTTTGCAAATACAGAGGGCGGGAAAATCCTTATAGGCATTACTGAATCAGGTAAGGTAAAAGGTGTTGAAATAGGGAAAGGGACAATTGAAGAACTTACAAATAAGATTGGGCAGAATACAGACCCCAAAGTTCAACCCCGCATTACTCTTGAGAAGATAAAAAATAAGAACATAATCGTAATTGATGTGAAAGAATCCGCAGATAAATTAGTTTTAGCCTTTGGCAGACCTTACAAAAGAATAGGTAAATCTACCGTGAGAATGAGTAAAGACGAGTACGAAAGAAGAATATTAGAGAAACATAAAGACAAACTACAATTTGATACAGGGATTTGTCTAAAAGCAGTTTTGAAAGATATAGATAGAGCAAAATTAAGTTGGTTTTTGCGAACGGCAAAAGCAGAAAGAAATTATGACGTAGACCCTGATGTCTCTGTAAAGGAAGGTTTAAAAAGATTAAAATTGACTGAGGGTGAAAGATTGACCAATACCGCTATACTCTTATTCGGTAAAGAACCACAAGGATTCTTTCCGCAGGTGAAAATCAGAGCAGGGCGATTCAAGGGGACAGATGGGTTGGACTTTATTGATATGAAGATATTAGACGGCACAATACCAGAATTAAGAGAAAAGGCAATGAAGTTCATTATGGAACATATAAGGCATGGAGTATTCTTTGATGCTAATAGGCGTTATGACAAGTGGGAATATCCTCTAAGGGCATTAGAAGAGGTATTAAATAATGCCTTAGCACATAGAGATTACTTTTCTAATGCTGATATTCATCTTTCAATATATGATGATAGAATTGAAGCCTGGAATCCAGGAGAACTCCCACCGCCATTAAAGCCGGCAGATTTGAAAAAGGAACATAAATCAATCCCAAGAAATAGATTTCTTGCAGATAGATTATTCCTGATAAAATACATTGAGCAATGGGGAAGAGGAACGAATAGAATTGTAAATGAGATGCGAGAGAATAAATTGGCCGAGCCAGAATTCAAGAACTACTCCGGAGGATTTGCAGTTGTATTGCATGGCCCAGGAAAATCATTTGAAGAAGAAATTGAGAAAGAAAAACTACACATCCTTGAAATAAACGACCGTCAGAAAAAAGCAATTGAATATTTAAAAACTAATGATGTTATTAGTACGAAAGTATATATGAAATTAAACAAAGTCTCCGATAAAACAGCATTTTTGGAACTTAATGATTTACTCGGAAAAAGTGTATTAATAAAAGAAGGAAAAGGTAGAGCAACAATTTATAAATTAAAAAGGTAGTGATTAGGTAGTGATTAGGTAGTGATTAAGTCACGACTAAAAAAGATATTCAATGCAGATTAACAAAATATACTCTGAACGAATAGTGCAAATCTGTACGAATTGAAGCGTTAATGAAGCGTTAAAAGGTGAGCTTGAATAATGAGGAGAATTAAAGTATAATCAAGCAGAAATCGGCTTTTTGAAGGTAGATTGACCTTTTAATTTTGTTCAATGACTGCGATTATTTAAATAGGCATTGATGATGAGTATCCGGAGAGTACTTCTTCTATATATGTTCGAGAACTCGGGCCATCAACTTGCGAGCATTGCTATAGAGAAGGCGATCAAAGAGCTGGATCCTCAAGTTGAGACGCTTATAGTCAACTCCTTAGACTATACCAACCCACGGATTGATAGGGTAGTAAGCAATATTTACTTAGCCATGCTTAGAAGAACGCCGGAAATATGGGACTACTTATACGACAATCCGAAAGTTGTTAGGAGGACAAATAGGACAACCAGAATTATTAATAGAATAAGTTCAGCTAAGCTGGAAAGGCTGGTCAACAGTTTCTCTCCGGATACCATTGTCTGCACCCAGGCCTTTCCCTGTGGAGTAATGGCTACCTATAAGGAGCGAAGGGGCACGGATATTCGCCTATTAGGGGTAGTCACCGACTATATGGCTCACACCTATTGGCTGTATGAGGAAGTGAATCTCTATGCTGTCCCGAGCGAAGCGTCCAAGAATGACTTAGTAGAGAGAGGGATAGAAAAAGAAAGGATACAAATCACCGGCATTCCCATCCATCCCAAATTCGCGTCAAGGCAGGATAGGAATGAACTCAGGGAAAGGCTAAACTTAAATCCGCACCTACCGACCATACTGATTATGGGAGGGGGGCAGGGATTTGGTCCCTTAGGGGAAACTATTCGTTGCCTGGACGAACTGGACTCTCACTTCCAGGTGGTTGTTGTCAGTGGGATGAATAAGTCATTAGAGAAGAGATTGAAAGAAGAGAAAGTGAGGATGAAGAAACCCATCCATGTTTTCGGTTATGTTGGAAATGTTGACGAGCTGATGGAAGCCTCCGACATAATCATTACCAAGCCCGGTGGTATGACTACGGCTGAGGCGCTGGCTAAGGGACTGGCTATGGTTATTCTTTGCCCGCTTCCCGGTCAGGAGGAGCGCAACGGCCACTTTTTAACCGAAAGAGGGATAGCTCAGAGGGCTGAAGATGCCGTTGAGGTTGCTCGCATCGTCGGCGACCTCCTCAGAGATTCGGCTAAGCTCTCTTCGCTTCGGTCAAGAGCCAGGGAGTGGGCAAGGCCGGATGCCTCCTTCGAGGTTGCCAGATTAGTTCTTAATGGGATAGAATGCTGAAATATTTCCTTTGCCAGCTCATTCACTTCGTTGCCTTCTGGGTGCCCATAAGGTTTGCTTACTGGTTAGGGGAGAGAACAGCCGATGTCCATTGTCTGTTAGGTGGGAAGAGCCGCAGAATAATTGAAGATAACCTGAGACAGGTTCTGGGTGAGGAGATTGACCAGAAGGAGATTGAACGTAAAGCACGAAAAGCCCTCCAGAACTTTGGTAAGTATGTAGTTGACTTCTCTCGTTTCCGGCAAATAAGCAAGAAGAATCTGGAGAAATTTATTACCGTAGAGGGGATGGAAAATCTCAAGGAGGCCTTTTTTAGTGGTAGGGGAGTTATTGGTCTAACTGCTCACCTTGGAAATTGGGAGTTGGGAGGAGCTACCTTAGCGCTGTTAGGTTATCCTGTAAATGCAGTTGCTTTACCTCATGCTCAGGCTCCGGTTAACCGCCTCTTCGTTAAGCAAAGGACGAAGAAGGGAGTGAAGGTTATTCCCTTCGGGGCAGCGGCCAAGAAATGCTATCAAGCGCTTCGTCGAGGGGAGATAGTCGCTCTGTTGGGAGATTGGGATATCAGCAGTCAGGGAATAGAGGTTCCTTTCTTTAGAAAATTAACTACTATAGCTAAGGGTCCGGCTACCTTCGCTCTAAAAACAGGGTGTTATATTCTTCCTGGCTTTACTATCCGTCAGCGCGATAATCGATTTAAGCTCTTCTTTGAGAAACCATTTGTGGCTGAGAGGACAGGAGACAAAGAAACCGATTTAAAGACAGTCAGCCAGAAGGTGGCTAAGGTGTTGGAGAAATATATTAGTGGCTATCCGGACCAATGGTTCCTCTTCCACCGGATGTGGCCGGAGGAAAATAAGTAATATTAAGTTTCGGCATAGCCGAAACTCCAGACGATTAAGGTTTGAGGGAAAAATGAAGGAGTTTTTGGAGAAACTGAAATTTGATGAGAATGGTCTTATTCCAGCCATCGTTCAGGAGGTGGAGACGAACGAGATTTTGATGCTGGCTTATATGAATGAGGAATCCCTCAAGGCAACCCTGAGGACTGGAAGAACCCATTTCTGGAGCCGCTCCCGGGGTAAACTCTGGCAGAAGGGAGAGACCTCAGGCTGTGAGCAGATTGTCCATGAGATCCTCTTCGATTGCGATGAGGATACTCTCCTCATAAAGATTCATCAGAAAGGGGGAGCCTGCCACACTGGCTATAAGTCCTGCTTCTATCGGAGGATTAATAGTAAGGGAGGCAAGATAGAAATCGTTAGCCGTAAAGTTCTCCCGCCGGCTAAATAAATGGAAGGGAAAGAAATGCTTGTGAATCCACAGATCTTCAGGGAATATGACATTCGGGGAGTAGTTGATAAAGATTTAACCCTGGAAGTAGTGGAGGCCTTAGGTAAAGCCTTTGGCACCTATATTCAGACCTTTCAGGGCAAGGACGTAGTCGTCGGTCGGGATAACCGGCTCTCCTCGAGGTCCCTGCGGGATGCTCTCATCAGCGGAATACTCTCCACCGGGTGCAGTATTATAGATGTAGGAGAGCTCCCTACTCCCACTTTCTATTTTTCTCTCATCCACTATAAGAAGGATGGGGGAGTGATGATTACCGGGAGCCACAATCCCCCTGAATTTAATGGCTTTAAAATCTGTCGGGGCCACGGCACCATTTACGGCGCTGAGATTCAGAAGCTAAGGAAGATAATTGAATCCGGAAAGTTTAAAGAGGGTACCCCTAAAGGGATGGCTTCGCCTACCCCTAAAGGGATGGCTTCGCCTAGGGGACAATCAGGAGAGGAGGACCCAAAGGCAGCTTACCTTGACTGCCTTAAGGAGAGGATAAGACTGCAGAAACCCTTAAAGGTAGTGGTTGATGCTGGAAATGGGACGACCTCCGATTTAGCACCCCGGTTATTAGAAGAGTTAGGGGCTCAGGTGATAAGGCTTCACTGTGAATCGGATGGAAGATTTCCTCATCATCATCCTGACCCAACCATCCCGGAATTTTTAAATGACTTAATCGGTAAGGTGAGAGAGGAAAAAGCAGACCTGGGGATAGCTTACGATGGAGATGGAGATAGAATTGGAGTCATTGATGAAGAAGGGAACATCATCTGGGGAGACAGATTAATGATCATCTTCTCCCGGGAGATTCTCAAGAAGCATCCAGGGGCCAGGATCGTCTTCGAGGTAAAGTGTTCCCAGAGCCTGGTGGAGGAGATTGAGCGCTCGGGAGGCACACCCATAATGTGGAAGACGGGCCATTCTCTCATAGAGAGTAAAATAAGAGAAGAGAAAGCATTGCTCGCCGGGGAGATGAGTGGACACATCTACTTTGCCGATAACTATTTTGGCTACGACGATGCCATCTTCGCCTCCGCTCGGCTTATGGAGATTTTATCCAGAACCGACAGGAAACTATCTCAACTCTTAGAGGATGTAACTCAGTACTACTCTACTCCTGAGATAAGGGTGGACTGCCCTGATGAAAAGAAGTTCAAGGTGGTAGAGGAAATGAAGAATTACTTCAAGGAAAGATATGACACCATTGATATTGATGGAGTGAGGGTTCTCTTTGGGGATGGTTGGGGACTGGTGAGAGCCTCCAATACACAACCCGTTTTGGTCCTGAGGTTTGAGGCAAGAACCGAAGAGAGGCTGAAGGAAATAAAAGAGCTTGTCATAGAAAAACTGAAGACGGTTATGGAAGTGAAGCTTTAAATGAAGAAAAAGAAGAAGAGAGAGTCAAAGAAGAGGGACGAGGTGAGAAAGTCGCTATGGCGAGTATGGCTAATAGAGACGATTGTACCAGCCGCTGCCCTGGCTCTCTTCATTACCACTTTCATCGGACAGCTCTATAAAATTCCTTCCGGTTCGATGAGACCAACTTTGCAGGAGGGAGACCGTATCATGGTGTGTAAATTCATCTATGGATTGCGCATCCCCTTCAGCGGAAAGTGGCTCTTCCATGTAAGACCGCCGAAAAGAGGAGATGTCACCGTCTTCCTTTTCGATAAGGACATAGGGAAAAAACCGAAGAATTTTATCAAGAGGGTAATCGGCACTCCCGGGGAGAGGATAGGTATTAAAGGTGGCAATCTGCACATCAATGGTCAACTGATAGATGAGCCTCCCGCCATTCCCGGGGAGCGATTTTATTACAACCTGAAAGCGGGCGGCCAGGGTTTATTCTACACCAAGGGGGAGCTAACCGTTCCTGATAACCGATTCTTCGTCTTAGGTGATAATAGTCGCAATAGCCGGGACAGTCGTTGGTGGGGCTTTGTTCCTTTGAGGAAAGTGAGGGGCAAGGCCGTTTGTATTATCTGGCCTCCCGGGAGAATTGGACTCATCCACTAAATCTTGACAGATGGCTAAATTAGTGGTATCTTCGGCGGAGTAGGGGAGAGAAATGACCAAGGAGGAAAAAGGCTCAAAGAAGGGTAGCGGTCGGGTTTCTATATCCCGGAAGAGATGGCTCGGGGTGAAGGAAAAAGCAAAGTTAGCTGAGGAGCATTATGAGCGGCTACTTCGCCTGCAAGCTGAATTTGAGAACTATCGGAAGCGAGCCAATAAGGAGAGAGCCGAATTTCTCCAGTATGCCATTGAAGACCTCATCTGCGACCTGCTGCCGGTTATGGATAATTTTGAGAGGGCAATTGAATCCTCCCGCAACTGCGACAATTCCAAGGCTCTCCTCCAGGGAATAGAGATGGTTCAAAAGCAGATGAAGGAAACCCTAAGAAGGAAGGGTTTGGATAGAATAGAATCGGTGGGAAAGGAGTTTAACCCCAATGAGCATGAGGCTATGGAACACGTTGAGAACGATGAACATCCTGACCATACAGTGCTCGAGGAACTCCAGCCGGGTTATCGGCTTAAGGAGAAGATAATCCGGCCTGCCACAGTTAAAGTATCAAAAAAGAAGGAGGTAGAGGGAAATGCCAAAGCTGATCGGAATTGATTTGGGTACAACTAACTCAGTGGTCTCAGTTATGGAAGGAGGGGAACCAACCGTTATCATCAATGCTGAAGGGAACCGAACCACTCCCTCAGTGGTTGCCTTCACCAAGAGCGGTGAACGCCTCACTGGCCAGGTAGCCAAGCGGCAGGCTATTACCAATCCTGAGAATACCGTGTTTTCCATCAAGCGCTTCATGGGAAGGAAGTTCAGCGATGAGGAGGTAGCTAAGGCAAAAGAGATTTTTCCCTATCCCTTAACTGAAGCCTCCAATGGAGATGTTCAGGTTAAAGTGGGCGGCAAGGAATACAGTCCTCCCGAGATTTCAGCTATGGTTCTGCAGAAGATGAGGCAGACGGCCGAGGACTACCTTGGTGAGAAGGTAGCTCAAGCGGTGGTCACTGTCCCGGCCTATTTCAATGACAGCCAGCGTCAGGCTACCAAAGATGCCGGTAAGATCGCCGGACTGGAAATCCTGAGAATCATTAATGAGCCAACAGCCGCTTCCTTAGCCTATGGGTTGGGTAAGGTGAAAAAGGAGGAAAGAATTGCTGTATTTGATTTAGGAGGAGGGACATTCGATATATCTATACTGGAGATAGCTCCTGCCGGTGACGGGGGAGAAGCAACCTTTGAGGTGAGATCAACTAATGGCAATACTTTCTTAGGTGGGGATGATTTCGACCAGAGGATAATTGAGTGGTTAGCCGATGAATTTAAGAAAGAGCAGGGAATTGATTTAAAGAAGGACAATATGGCTTTACAGAGACTTAAGGAAGCTGCCGAGAGAGCCAAATGCGAACTTTCCACTTCTGCCCAGGCTGAGATAAATCTTCCCTTCATTACTGCTGACCAGACTGGTCCAAAACACCTCAGCCAGACCTTAAGTAGAGCAAAATTAGAGCAGCTAACCGGTGATCTCTTAGAGAAATGCACCGGCCCCTGTCAGCAGGCCCTGCAGGATGCTAAGATGAGTGCTAATGATATTGATGAAGTAATGTTGGTAGGAGGCCAGACCCGGTCTCCAGCCGTTCAGGAATTGGTTAAGAAAATATTTGGCAAAGAGCCGCATAAGGGAGTAAACCCGGATGAGGTGGTAGCCGTGGGAGCGGCTATTCAGGCAGGAGTTCTTAAAGGAGATGTAAAGGACGTTCTCCTGCTGGATGTTACGCCGCTGTCTCTGGGAATTGAAACCCTGGGCGGAGTATCCACCCGTCTCATTGAGAAAAATACCACCATTCCTACCAGAAAGAGCCAGATATTCTCTACTGCTGCGGATAATCAGCCTGCAGTGACCATAAATGTGTTGCAAGGTGAGAGGGAAATAGCTGCTGCCAACAAGAGCTTAGGAAGGTTTGACCTGGTTGGTATTCCACCGGCTCCCCGGGGACTTCCACAGATTGAAGTTAGCTTTGATATAGATGCTAATGGCATTGTCCATGTCTCGGCCAAAGATTTAGGCACTGGAAAAGAGCAGAAAATAAGGGTCGAGCCCTCCAGCGGTCTTTCTAAGGAGGAAATAGACCGCATGGTCAAGGATGCCGAGCAGCATGCCCAGGAGGATAAGAAGCAGCGGGAGAAGGCTGAGGTGAGAAACCAGGCTGATACTCTGGTCTATACCACTGAGAAGTCCCTGAAAGAATATGGAGACAAGGTCAGTGAGGATGTGAAGAAGAGCATCAATCAAGCCCTGGATAAGGTAAAGGAAACAATGAAAGGCGATGACGCTGAGGCCATAAAGAAAGCTTGTGAGGAACTGACCCAGGCCTCCCATAAATTAGCTGAAACCATATACCAGGAGGCAGCTAAGAAACAGGCAGAAGCCCAGGCCAGGGAAGCTAAGAAAGGGGAGCCGAAGAAAGAGGGGCCAGAAAAGGGGGAGAAAGCAGGCGGAGAGAAAGGCAAAGTCAAGGAAGAAGACATCATTGACGCCGAGTATAAAGTGGAGGATGACGATAAGAAGAAAGAGAAATAAGAGGGAAGGCATAGGGAAGTAATAGGGGAGAAAAAGTGATAGGAGGAGGGAGTCCCCATTTTTTAATAATAGGGGACAATCCCTATTTTCGTTTGCATCGCCTCCTTTCCTTTCTATTTAACAGACGAACACCGAGGGCAAGTTGACCCTCGGTTATTTTTTTGCTCGGGCCCTGCGGAGGCTGAAACACATAGGTAACACTTCTGGTATAATAGATAAACAGATACCAGGGGAGGTTATCTATGGAAAAGAAGAGCAAGAAAAAGGGCTTTAGCTTCTATTTCTTCAAGTCTAAACCGATTGAATTAGGCTCTAGGTATGACCGATGGAGAGGCGTAGCGGATCTTTTAGAGCTAAATCCTCAAGAAAGGCTAAGGGTGGAATGGGTAATCTTCTATTTTACCCAGGCAAAGGAGAATGTAAGTGCTACCTGTAAGCATTTTGGCATCTCCAGAAAGACCTTTTATAAATGGTTTAACCGCTTTAAAGAAAGTAAGTGGAACGTGGAATCTCTTAGGGATCAATCCAGAAGACCCGATAAGGTAAGAGAATGGGAAGTAACCTCGCTTCAAGAACAAAGAATAGTAAGTCTAAGGCGCAAGTATATGTATTATGGGAAGAAAAAGTTAAAGGTACTCTACAGGAAGGAGCACAACGAAGATATTTCCACCTGGAAGATAGAACGGGTAATCAGGGTTCATAAGCTCTATCCGGATAAGGTAAAACAAGAGAAAATAGCCAGGAAACAGGCCAGGGCAAGGCAGAAGCCAAAGAAAAGGGTCCAATCTTTAAAGAAGGAAAAAAAGCTTTGGTTTCTCTTCTCGCTCGATACCATAGTGATTTACTGGGGTAGCATTAAAAGGTATATTCTCACAGCGGTTGATTATGCCAGTAAGTTAGGCTATGCCAGGATGTATAAGACCAAAAGTTCTAAAGTAGCGGCTGATTTTATCCATAGGCTTAACTATGTAGTCCAGGAAGAAATAGAGAATACCCTTATAGATAACGGTAGTGAGTTCGGACATCATTTTGTAAAAGCAACAGATGAGCTAAGTATCAATAGGTATTTTTCCAGGGTAAAAACCCCAAAGGACAACCCGGAAGCAGAAAGATTCAACGAAACATTGGAATATGAATGGTTATACAACGGTAACCTGGATCTGGATTGCGATAAATTCAACAAGGACTTAACCTCTTGGCTCATTGAATATAATTTTAACCGTCCACATCAAACTCTTGACTATTTGACTCCTATGGAATATATTGAAAAGGAGATAGCAAAGAAGGATCGCAGTTCA
>JAGMAN010000114.1 GCA_023130215.1 bacterium | reverse complement strand
GGAAGCGAATTTGGACGGAAGATGAGGGGTATACTCTTTATGATTCAGGCCTTTGTTTACGAAAAACTGAGGAGGTGGAATCGAGCAGCAGAGAAATATGAGGAGCTCTTTGCCGTTGTTCCTCCTCAGATTCCTATCCTTCCCCACTTAGGTGATGTCTACTGGGAGAGAGGAACAGTTTCAGAAGCTATCAACACCTATAAAACTGTCTTGGGAATGGACGAAAACGACCTTTATACTTTAAAGAAATTGGGTGATATATACCTTGAGCAGGAGATGAAAAAGGAAGCCAGACATTACTATGAGAAATTCATTGCTTTAAAGCCAGAAGATGTGGAAATCAGCCGCGAACTTAAGAATTTAGATGCCCTCCTTACTATAGATAAAGGTGGGTGGGAAGAGGATACAACCTTCATTGAGAAGACGGTGGACAGAGCCAAAGCGAGAGAGGAAGCAAAAAAGAAGGAAGAAGAATTGCGTAAGGAGAAAGGGGAAGAAGTTTCTGTCGAGAAGCCAAGGGAGACTCGCATCGTAGAGGGCATCGATATTGAAGCTTTATTCAAGCAGGCGGAGACTTTCATGAGCCAGAACCGAATTGACGATGCCACTAACCAGTACAAGAAAATAGTTGAGGCAGACCCGGATAACGCTCGGGCCCACCAGGCTTTAGGAGAAATCTATATTCAGGGAAGATATTTCGACCAGGCTATTGAAGAATATGAGAAAGTAATAGAAGCTGATCCAGAGAATAAAGCCATATTAGATAGTTTAGCTAATCTCCATATCAGAAAAGGCGAAATTGATAAGGCCATTGAGAAGTATGAGAGAATAAGTGCTCTTGATCCGGAGAATGCAGTCACCCACAAGGTCCTGGGAGACTTCTACCTGAAGAGGGGAAACAAGGATAAAGCTATTGAGCTTTACCAGAAAGTAGCTAAACTGGATCCGAAGAATGTAGTCATTCACAAGACCCTGGGGGACTTCTATTTGGAGAGAAACGAGCTGGACAGAGCAGTCCAGGAGTATGAGAAACAAGCAGAACTTGAACCAAACAAGCTGGCTACCCATGAAAAGTTAGGTGACCTTTACCTGGAGAAAGAAGATTTCAAAGGAGCTAAGGAAAAATATAAGAGAGCTTTAGACATAGACAAAGGCAATAAGACCATTCAAAGAAAGATAAAAGAGGTTGAATTCAGGAAATTCGATGTCCTTATCAGAGAATGCGAGGAGGCCTTGAAAGATAGCCCGGATAACATAGAGGCTAAAGAGAGAATAGAGAAAGCCCGCCGTGATAAGCTAAATCTAATGATTGAAGACTGCCAGGAAAGAATTAAGGAGAATCACAAAGATATCTCCTTGCGATTTGAGTTAGGAAAACTCTATAAAGAGCAAGGAGAAGTGGATAAGGCCCTGGCTCAGTTCCAGGCCTCGGTCAACGAGCCTAAGGTGAGACGTCAATGCCTATATATGATTGGAATTTGCTTCCGGGAGAGGAACATGCTGGATATGGCTGTGGCCCAACTCCAGAAAGCCCTGGCCATAAGTCCGGGGGCAATGGATGAAGAAGCCAAGGAGATACGTTACCAGTTAGGAGAAATCTATGAGAAGATGGGACAGGCCGCCCACGCCCTCTCTGAGTATAAGAAGATTTACGAACTGGATATCACCTACAAAGATGTGGCTCAGAAAATAGAATCTGCCTATAAAAGGTGAGGGTTCTCAGAGCATTCCCATGGGGTCGACATCCAGGCTTATTCTCACCCGGCCTGAGGTTGGTTCTTTCAGTTGAGAGAGACTCCCCTTAAGAAGTTCCCGCATCTCACTTGTCCTGCTCCCTTTAAGGATTATCTGCCAGCGCCATTTGCCTTTAATTCTGGTTAAGGGTGCCGGAGCCGGTCCGAGCACATCTATTCCCTCCTCCTTATTAGCCTCTAAGATACGGCCAAGTTTGCCGGCTACTTTCCTGAGGCGATTCGCATCCGCGCTCTGCAGAGTCACATTTATCAGGTGGCTGAAAGGAGGATAGCCAAGTTCACGGCGGAACTCTATCTCCTGCTGATAGAAGTTAACGTAATCGTGGAGGCGAGCCGCCTGAATGCTGTAATGCTCTGGATTATAGGTCTGGATAATCACCTGGCCATGGATATCTCCACGCCCCGCTCTTCCCGCTACCTGAGTGAGAAGCTGGAAGGTCCTTTCGCTTGCCCGGAAGTCAGCTAAGTTTAAGGCGGTATCGGCTGAAATCACTCCTACCAGGGTCACCTTAGGAAAATCCAATCCCTTGGCAATCATCTGAGTTCCCACTAAAATATCAATATCATGTTTTTGAAAGGAGCTTAAAATCTGGCCATATGACCTTTTCCGCCTGGTAGTATCAGAATCCATCCTCCCAATACGCGCCTCAGGCAGTAGTCTACGCAGTTCACTCTCAACCTTCTGAGTTCCCGCTCCAAGGTAGCCCACCTGATGGCTCTGGCATTTTGGGCAGACCTGAGGCTTTTCCTCCTGATAATTACAGTAATGGCAGTGGAGCCGACCTGTCTTAGAATGATAGGTGAATGAGACATCGCAGAACGGACAACGCATGGTCTGGCCACACTTCCGGCAAAGGACGAACGTGGAGAATCCACGCCGGTTCAGGAAGAGTATTACCTGTTCCTTTCTGTCCAGGCGCTTCTGCATTGAATGCTGCAGCCTTAAGGAAAAGATGGAGCGGTTGCCCCGCACGGTGAGCTCTTTCCGCATATCTACTATTTCTACCTCAGGCATAATCTTATCATCTACCCGAGTGGCGAGTTCAGCCAATTCATATTTTCCCCGCCTGGCCTGAAAATAGGACTCCAGAGAAGGAGTGGCTGTCCCTAAAATAACTGCTGCCCCTGAGAGGTAAGCTCTCTCCAGGGCTACTTCCCGGACATGATATTTAGGACTTTCCGTTTGTTTATAGGAGGTCTCATGTTCCTCATCAATGACAATTAATCCTAAGTTCTTGAATGGAGCAAATATGGCTGAGCGGGCTCCAACTACAATGTCTGTTTTCCCTTCCCTCATTCTCATCCATTCCTGAAAGCGTTCCCCACGAGACAGGCGACTGTGCCAGGGGGCAATCCTTCCCCCGAAGCGGCTCCTGAATCGCTCCAGTGTCTGAGGAGTGAGGGAGATCTCCGGAATGAGGACGATAGCCTGTTTGCCTTTCTCTAAAACCCGAGCGATGGACTGAAGATAGACCTCTGTCTTTCCACTTCCAGTAACGCCATGAAGGAGGAAGGTGGTTGAACTGTCCTTCTCCAGACCTCTCTCAATCAGTTTCAGCGCTTCTGCTTGCTGGGTGGTGGGTATTAAAAAAGGAGTTATCTCTACGGATTTTTCTTCCCCGCGCCTCTTAACCCTCTTCATCCGGGGAGGAGAAGCTGCCTTAAGAACTTCTCCCCAGGCACAAGCATAATAATCTGCCATCCATCGAGTCAGTTGGAGCATCTGAGCATCGAAGATTGGAAAGGGATCTAAAATAGCCCCAATCTCTTTGACCCTGGCGACTGGAGTACGGGAAGCTAATCCAACTACATATCCGGTGAGGCGCCGCCCGGCAAAGGGAACCATTACCCTCTTGCCCACATCAATCTCTTCCCTCATCCCCTCCGGGATAGAATAATGAAATATGCGGTCAATGGGCAGGTCAACTACTACCTGGGCATACATACCATAAATTAAATATTAAAAATACAAACTAAAATCCAAAAATATCCTTTTTAATATTTGATATTGTTTTGAATGGCCTTGACTATCTTAGACATGTGCTCTGGCGTCGTGCCACAGCAACCGCCAATTATATTTGCTCCCGCCTTAATCAGTTCTTCTACCTGAGTGGCCATGACCTCCGGGCTCTCATTATAGACAGTCTTGCCGTCAACAAGGGCTGGTTTTCCGGCATTTGGTTGAGCTATTAAGGGCTTATCGGTCAAAGTTCTCATCTCCTTGATAATTTCGGCCATCTCCTCTAAGCCAATCCCTCCGCAGTTAGTTCCAATGACGTCTGCTCCGGATTCACTTAGTCCTTTCACCATAGTCGGGATATCCACCCCCATCATCGTCCGGAAACCCTTCTTGCCGGGATCAAAGCTCATGCTGGCGATAACTAACAGATTGGTGTTCTCCTTAGCCGCCCGCACTGCTGTCTGGCACTCCTCTAATGAGCTCATCGTCTCCACAATGATAGCATTTGCTCCCCCTTCAACCAAGGCTAATGTTTGCTCTTTAAAGGCCTGGTAAAAGTCTCCCGCCTTAACCGAACCCACCGGCTCCATAAATTCTCCTGTGGGACCGACATCGCCCAAGACGAAAAGGGATTGAGCATATGTATTGCTAAGGGGGACTTGCTCAATGGCCTCTCTGGCAATCCTGGCTCCGGTTAGATTAAGCTCATCAGATCTATCCTCTAAACTAAATTTCTTCAACTTAAATCCATTTCCACCAAAGGTATTGGTCAAGATGAGATTGCAGCCAGCTCTTAGATAGGCTTCATGGATAGCTTTTACTTCTTCCCTATGACTGACATTCCATTCTTCAGGACACTCTCCTCTGCCCAGACCTTTACTCTGCAGCATCGTCCCCATGGCTCCATCAGCAATGAGAATACCCT
>JAGMAN010000113.1 GCA_023130215.1 bacterium | reverse complement strand
AAGGAAACCTTTGGCTGCCAGCCTAAAACTACCTCTGCTCTTCTAAAATTTAAATAGTTTCTCAAGAGTTCCCCTTGACGGGCAGAACCGTAAACCGGCTTTCCTTTAAAGCCAACTGCCTCAGCTATTCTCTTAAAAAGTTCATTAACTGAGGTCCCCCGATTAGTGCCAATATTAAAAGCTCCTTGTACTTTTTCATTTAAGGATAGCCGGTTGGCTTCCACTACATCACCAACATAGACATAGTCCCGAAGTTGTTCTCCGTTACCGAAGATAGTTGGCGATTTTCCCTCCATCATAGCATCAATGAAGATAGCAATTACTCCAGCCTCCCCCTTCGGGTCCTGCCCTGGCCCATAAACGTTACCGTACCTGAGGCAAACAAAATCCAGGCCATAAGTTTCCTGATAAAAATGGAGGTAGTATTCTACCGTGCATTTACTTACTCCATAGGGAGAAAGGGGTCTTATAGGCGCTTCTTCATTAAATGGAAGATTATCACCTTCCCCATAGATTACTCCTCCTGAAGAGGCAAAGACTATTTTTTTTACTTTATATTTGCGGCAATTTTCCAGTAGATTCAGGGTTCCAATCACATTGACTTCAGCATCAAAGCAGGGATCAGCCACAGATTTCCTCACATCTATCTGGGCCGCATGGTGGTCCAGGCAATCAATTTTCTCCTCTTTAAATACCTCCTCTAATCGAGCATCCCTGATGTCCATTTGATAAAACTTTGCCTCTTTGTTTATATTCTCCTGCCTTCCCCGGGACAGGTCATCAACCACCGCCACCTTATGCCCATCCCTGATTAAACCATCCACGATATGTGAGCCAATAAACCCCGCTCCCCCGGTCACCAGCACCTTAGCCAATTATTTGCCCCCATTCTTAAACCACTCGATTGTCTTCTTGAGACCTTCCTCCAAGCTAACTTTTGGTTGCCAACTCAACTCTTTTCTTGCCTTGGTGATATCAGGGCGGCGGACTTTGGGGTCATCCACCGGCAGGTCCTTATAGATGATTTGACTCCGGCTCCTGGTCAAAGAGAGGATTAGTTTGGCTGACTCCAGAATGGATAGCTCCCGGGGATTCCCTATGTTAACCGGCTCATTTGTGTTTGATAGCATCAATTTATATATCCCATCTATTAAATCAGACACATAGCAGAAGCTTCGAGTCTGGGAGCCATCACCAAATACAGTCAGGGGCTCTCCCTTTAATGCCTGATTAATGAAATTAGGGACAGCCCGGCCATCGTCCTTTCTCATTCTCGGCCCGTGGGTATTGAAGATGCGGACAATTTTAGTATCTATTTTGTGCGTGCGGTGATAAGCCAGAGTAATGGCTTCGGCAAAACGCTTTGACTCGTCGTATACTCCGCGCGGCCCCACGCAATTAACATTGCCCCAGTAGTCCTCCTTCTGGGGACTAACCAAAGGGTCGCCGTAAATTTCGCTTGTAGAGGCAAGTAAGAATCTGGCTCCCTTTGCCTTAGCCAGTCCCAGTGTGTTATGCGTGCCTAAAGAGCCAACTTTTAAGGTCTGGATAGGATAAAGCTGATAGTCTATCGGGCTGGCCGGAGAGGCAAAATGAAGGATAAAGTCTAAGTCTTCTTCTATATCTACATATTTTGAGACATCATGCTGAATAAATTTAAAATCGGGATTATTTGAAAGATGGGAAATATTTTCCTCTTTTCCGGTAATCAGATTATCCACGCAGATAACCCGATTGCCTTCCTTAAGCAATCGCTCACATAAATGGGAGCCGATGAAACCAGCTCCACCAGTTACCAGAACTGTTGGCATGACGTTCTCCTGCAAGCTACAGTCTAACTATCTTCTTCCTTCCCTGCCGGACTTTTTTAGTAGCATTACGAGTGTCCACTACCAATTTGGACATTCGGACTATCTGTTCATAGTCATAACTGCCATGGTCTGTAATGATAGCTACACAGTCAGCCTGGCTCAAAGCTCTCTTAGTAAGGGGAACGGAGCGGAAAGTGGAGTTGCCAACCTTTAGCCTGCGGACATGGGGGTCGTTATAGGATAGGCGGCATCCCTTATCCATAAGCGTTTCCATTATCTCAATAGCCGGGGATTCGCGGGTATCATCAACATCCTTCTTATAAGTCACTCCCATGATGAGAATTCTTGACCCCTTAATACTTCTGCCCCGCTCATTTAAAGCCTCACTGATTCTCCCCACTACATGGCGAGGCATAAAATGATTTATCTCTCCCGCTAAATCAATGAACTTGGCTGGAAAATCATTCAACCTCGCTTTCCAGGACAGATAAAATGGGTCAATGGGCAGACAGTGGCCGCCTAAGCCAGGACCAGGATAGAAAGGCATGAAACCGAAAGGTTTGGTAGAAGCGGCAGAAATTACTTCCCAGACATCGAGCTCCAGACGGTTACTGATGAGAGCCAGTTCGTTAGCTAAAGCGATATTTACGGTGCGGAAGGTGTTCTCTAATAGTTTTACCATCTCGGCAGTATCGCTGGACGAGACGGCAGTGACTTCCTCGATAACTTGCTGGTAGAGGAGCTTAGCCATTTCGGTACACCTCGCAGTTATGCCTCCCACTACCTTAGGAATATTCTTTGTCTTATATTGGGTGTTACCCGGATCTATCCTCTCCGGAGAGAAAGCAAGATAGAAATCCTTTCCCACCTTCATGCCTTTCTTCTGAAGCATGGGCAGGATTAATTCCCTGGTCGTTCCCGGATAGGTGGTGGATTCCAGGATAATTAACTGCCCCTTTCTCAAATATCGGGCAACCTCATTAGCTGAATCCATAATATGAGAGACATCCGGCTCCTTGGTTTTGCGAAGAGGAGTGGGAACGCAGATGCTCACCGCATCAATGTCCCTCAAGACTTTATAATCATGGGTGGCCTTTAACATTCCCTTCTTTACTAAAGACCGCAAGTCTTTCCCGGCAACATCGAGCAGATAAGATTTGCCTTCATTTATTTTCCGGACTCTTTCTTTATCTATGTCAATGCCTGTGGTTCTGAAATCAACCCTGGCAAATTCAACGGCTAAAGGGAGTCCTACATACCCCAATCCAATTACGGCTACCTTTGCTTTTCTTCTTGCAATCTTATCCTTTAACAAGAAAGCTCGGCTATCGCCTCGCAACTTCTTACTATCG
>JAGMAN010000112.1 GCA_023130215.1 bacterium | reverse complement strand
GGAAATTATATAATTTCCTATACGGGGACATGTTCATCCCCTTCCTTTTTCAGTCTCTTCCACCACTCCGGATGTTCAAGGTACCAATCAATGGTTCTGTGCAACCCATTTGGCAACTCCGTAGCAGGAGACCAATCTAAGAGGACCTTTGACTTGGAAGTAGCGCAGATATGTTTCTGGACATGGCCAGGACGATCCTCAACGAAGCTAACTAAAGACTGCGGTTTCTCCAATCTTTCCAATATAATCTTAGCAATGGTATTGATATCAGTATCCACTCCTGTCCCTAAGTTTATTACTTCCCCCTTCAACCGCTCTATATCCACTTGAACGGCTCTGTCCAGGGCTTGACAGAGGTCTTCCACATATGTCCAATCACGGGTGAAGGTCCCATCCCCGTAGACAGGTAGAGGTTTATCCTCTATGGCATTGGTGATAAATAAGGGAATCATCTTCTCCGGATACTGATTCGGTCCGTAAGCATTGAATGGTCTTATAATAACAATCGGCAGGTCATAGGTGACGAAGTAAGAATAAGCTAATCTATCTGCCCCAGCCTTGGCCGCCGCATAGGGGCTTCGAGGATTCAAGGGATGATTCTCGGTCATAGGAACCTCAGTGGCTGTTCCGTACACTTCGCTGGTAGAGATATGAATGAACCTCTCCACTGAATGGCGTCTCAGAGCTTCCAGGAGAACCTGAGCCCCTTTGACATCGGTAGAGATGAAAGGGTCAGAGTTGTCAATGGATCTGTCTACATGGGTCTCGGCGGCCAGATGAACGACCACATCAGCCTGGCGCATTAAATTGTCTACTGCCTCCTTATCTCTGATGTCACCATGCCAGAAGGTAAAATGTGGATTCTCCCACATATCCTGAGTGAAGTTATTGAGGTTGCCGCAATAGGTAAGCGCATCTAAGACAGTGACCAGATAATCAGGCTGCCTGGACAGGATATATTTTGTAAAATTGCTTCCAATGAAACCTGCTCCTCCGGTAATTAAAACCCTCTTCATTCTGATTCCTCCCTGCCCCCGCAGGCGGGCCTTCGGTGGGCTTCAGCGTCCCACTGCGAGATAATTAAATCCCATCTTCTTCAATTCCCCGGGCTCATAGAGATTACGCCCATCAATGATGATCGGACTTCTAAGAAGGGACTTGATTTTCTCCAGATCCAATTCTGCGAACTCTTCCCATTCAGTGATAATGAGAAGACAATCGCTTCCCTCAGCCACCTGGTAAGGGTCATGGCAGTATTCTACATTTTTGAGAACCTTCCTGGCATTCTCCATGGCAGCCGGGTCATAAGCTCTCACCTTAGCTCCCTGTGCCTGAAGCTGATCGATTATCTTAATTGATGGAGCCTCCCTCGTATCGTCAGTATCAGGTTTAAAGGAAAGACCTAAGACGCCAACCATCTTGTTATTAAGGGTCCAGAGAGCTTCCTTTACCTTCTTTAAAAATAGTTCCCTTTGCCCTCGGTTTATTTCCTCGGCAACCTTAAGGAGCTCAAAGTTATAGCCAGCTTCCTCAGCTATCCTGGTGAAAGCCGCTACATCTTTTGGGAAACAGGAACCTCCGTAACCCAACCCGGCATTTAAGAAACCCTTGCCAACTCTACCATCCAACTCCATCCCCTTGGCCACTTCCTTGACATCCGCTCCCACCTTTTCACAGATATTGGCGATAGCGTTAATATAAGAGATCTTTAAGGCCAAGAAAGAGTTGGAGGCATGCTTGATGATTTCAGCACTCTTTATATCAGTAAATACCAGGTTTGCCTTCAAAGGCTGATATAGCTCAATCATCACCTTCTTTGCTCTTTCGGTTTCCACCCCGATGACGATTCTGTCCGGATGCATAAAGTCATGGATAGCTGAACCCTCCCTCAAAAATTCCGGATTGGAGACGACATCAAACTCTACCCGATGAATGTTATTAGCTTTAATCGTTTTCTTAACCCATTCTCCCGTCCTCACCGGGACAGTGGACTTCTCCACAATTATCTTATAATCTTCTATGGCCCGGGCTATTTTACGGGAAACATCTTCTACGAATGACAAATCGGCTTCTCCATTCTCCCGGGAAGGAGTGCCCACAGCAATGAAGACTACCTCAGATTTCTTAACTCCCCCCTCAAGGTCACCAGTGAAAGAGAGGCGCCCAGCCTTAGCATTCTTTCTCACCAACTCTTCCAACCCCGCTTCGAAGAAGGGCATAGCACCTTTCTTGAGCTTATTAATTTTCCCTTCGTCGCTATCTACACAGATTACTTCGTTCCCCAAATCAGCGAAGCAGCTCGCTGAGACTAATCCCACATGCCCGGCCCCAATCATGCACAGCTTCATCTGTTTCTATCCTCCCTCACTTTTAAACCACAGATTCCGTAACTCTCTTCATCATGACAATATCACATCCTCCTACCCCTGTCAATAAAAATGCGCAAATTTGGGACTCGTATAGGCACACATGGTATCCACCACTGTGATTAAGATATTACCGGTGGTGGCGCCGGGAGGGTTTATCTGACCAAGCCTGCCCTCTTGGGTGGCCAATAGACGAGGGATATTCTGCCCTTCACATTGCTTAATGGGAGGAATCCCCAAATTCTACTGTCATCACTGCCGAGGCTATTATCACCCAAGACGAAAAGGGAATCTTCGGGGACCCTCTGCTTCTTGAAATCGGGGGAGCTGTAGTAGTATACTTTCTTCATCACTTCTGGTTCAGCGATGGGATTGCCATCAATACAGATGCGCCCTCCCTTAATGTTTATTTCCTCTCCCGCAGTGGCGGCAACTCTCTTGATAAAGTTTATTTTTGGGTCCTTGGGGAATTTGAAGGCAATGATATCTCCCCGCTTTGGTTTGGAGAAATGATAGATGAATTTATTAACTATGACTCGGTCTGGAGCGTGCAATGTTGGCGCCATTGAAGTGGAGGTAACTTGCATTAGCTGGACCACGGAAGCCCTGAGGATGATAGCAAGGGTGAAGCCGCAAAGAAATGTGAGGGATATTCTCTTGTTCTTTCTTCTATAAACTCCTGGCTCTGGCACCTTTTGGGGCATGCTCCGTGCCCAATTGTAGTTAGTGAAGAACCAGGTAAGGGCAGAGCTGATGAGATAGTAATGGTAGTAAGCAAGGATTGGATTTTGCTCACTGGTTGGGCCAGTAGATGAAACAAACTTTGCGACAGCAGAGAGCCACAGTGCAAAAGGGATGAAACCAAATATCAGTAGTATAGTGAGAAGCCTCTTGCCAATTTTAAACCTCCAAAAATTCCTAATCCCGCCTTTTGCAAATGCCTCCCACTCTTGCTCACGGAGCAGTATCTGAGTATTTGCTCCCCAGTACCCAAAAACCAACCCGGCCACGAAAAGGCAGATGCTAAACAGCTTTATCTCTGCTGCCAGGAAAACATATAAGACCGGGAAGGAAATTAGTACTGACAGGATAAGGTGGTAACGAAGAAAATGCTTATATTGGGGGAAGTTAGTTTTGGTAGGTATCATCACTAATCAATATGGTAGATATTTCTAGCCTTGACGCTATTATAAAGGGTAATGGTGCGGGAAATAGCCGCAAGGTTGGATTTAGCAACAAGACAGACCATAACTTTGGCAACACAATCCTCATTACTCTTACCAGGAGGAGGAGTATAGGAAGAATCAATTTCATCCTCCTTCCAGTCATAAAAAGTGAACTGAGAGCCTGATTCTAAATCAACCTTATCGTTAAAATCTATATCATCTGTGCCACTTGCAGAAGGTTCTGGACTTGTCATAGGCACAACAACGCTGTACAATGAGTTGGCAGCAGCAGCCGAGCTTATATCGAAGCGCACATACCTACCTACACCATCACAATTGCCAAAAGTAACGTATTTTGGAGAAGAAGACGTGTCAATATCATATATCTTCGTTGCGGACATCAATCCCTGCAAGGGAGTACCAGCTCCTGTAATGATAGTATCCATCATCTGATTGGCAACTATTTGGATATCGTTTTCAGCAGTAACAGCGAGGCGGATTTTACCTGCTTTACCAAAGAGGACACCAATAAGTGTCATAGCAACAACCAAAATCAAACTACTAACCACTACCTCCACCAGGGTAAAACCCCCCAAAGATTTAAGTCTTTTCTCCATCTATATTTCTCCATTACGGGCGACGTAGGTAGTGAGAGTAACTAAAGGGTCACTACTGCCTGTTTTATAGACATTAACTGTAATTTCTCTAATCATAGTAGCATCATAACTTGTATCGCTTATAGGACCACTTCCCCCTGCATCATAAGAATCATTAAGAACTTCAACACGATAATCGGAATCATAAGGATAAGGGTCCTGGTCTGTATCATTAAACTCATCCTGCCTATCATCTGTGGTTGGGGGAAAAGCAATGTTTTTTACCCTATCAATCTCATATTGAGCTAAAGCAGCCGCGGTAACGATTGTATTTGCCTTCACCGCTTTCCTCATCCCATCCCCCATCAACATCAGAGAGAAGGCAAGGACAATAGCGATGATAGACATCGCAATCACCATCTCAAGAAGAGTAAATCCAGAATCTCCTCTAATTCTCATTTATTCCTCTTTCCAGCTCCCTATCACCGGCAGATACACCCGCCTGCCACCAGAGAAATTCGCGTAAAGTGGATAGCTGGAGGACTTATAACGAGAAGAATCCCAGGTAAGCGTACCACCATCTAAAGTAACTGCATCGCATGCTACCAATGCCCCGGAAATATCACCAGCACTGGCATCCAGGGTGATATCGCCATCATTGCCTGAATTGCCATAAGCATAAATAAGGCCATTAACATCTGCTGCCGCAGTACCTATGGTTATTGTGGCATTATTAGCTGAATCAGCAAATGCAATAATACCTGCTTGACCACCACTTAATGTGGGAGTTAAATTAGCATTTACGGTCACGGTAACGGCCCCTCCATTAGAATAGGCAATAACCACTGCCTCCTGGCCTGAATCCAGAGTGATATCCGGTGCATTATCTTGAATAATTATATCAGCATCTCCTCCAGCGTTAGCCAATATTGGTGCCTCATACGTACTGGCAGTGGCGCTGGCATCAATGGTAGAAGCCGCCCCGGAAAGAGTAATATCATTGTCGCAGACTACCCTTCCATTTACCGTAGCGCCATCAAGGGTTAATGCCCCACCTGATACGATAAGGTCATTAGTAATAGTAGAATTAGTTGCTGAGATAGACCCATTATCCGTTCCTATAACTTGCCCTACATTGATGGTCACATCATTCAAAATTATAGTAGCGGCACCAGCACTACGATTTAATTTAGGAGAATTTGCAATTGTCGCACCATTGGCAAAGGTATAGGTTCCAGCACCATCATAAGTAGAAGCACCATAGGCACCGTCAAAATCATAAGGCGCTCCATCTGGAACTCCCGTGTCTCCCTCCGTGTATGTTACCCAAACAACGGAAGGTAAAGCCGTAGGAGTAAGAATCAAACTGGGGAAATAAGTATTATCTATATTTGTATCCTGAATTTTGGAATTACCATTACTTGTTGGAATGGTTTCGCCTGATAAATCCGTTGTGGAAGCAATATTCCCATCTACCGTTCCCCATGTACCGCCTGTTTTAACTACTGTCCCAGCATACACCGCATGCTTATTAAATGCTTCGGCGATGCCATCTCCTACTCCTCCACTATTTGTCCCCCTAACTTTGATTATAATTTTTCGCATCCTGCCTTTATGCTTACCTGTAGATTCGATAGTATCTTCATTCGCTCCTACCTGAGTGTAGACAACCTGATAACTCCCACCAGCAAAATCCTCATCTATGTGAAAGTTATCTATATCATTAAAATAGGCAAAGGTAGCTGTAGAATAATTCTTGTAATTCATTCTATAAAGGGCATCGGCGATGCCGGCTTCAGCAAGATTTAAGGCGATGGCACGGTCTTTGTAAAAGTGGGCTTTTTTGTAGGCTGAGGTGGAAATAGCACTCACGGCGATGACAAGCATCAAAAAGATCATTGCCATCACAACAGCCACAATCATCGCCACTCCTTTGTTGTTGGACATCTTAAACATCCTCCTTATTTGAACTTATAGAGCAAGTCGTCAGACGCAGTGTTAGTAGTACCAGGATAGTCACCTGCATCGGTGTTATCACCATCTCGGTTAGCATCGCCCTTAACTACAGCCCCTGCTTCTGTCTGGAATTTTCCATCTGGGCCAGCGGAATAAACTACCATTACCTCTTCGCTAGTGCTATAGGCAAGACCATATGGATGATTCCAGGGGTCTAAAGGAGTGCCTGTAGGAAAATCGCCAGATGCCCAATCACCTATCCCCGTATCGTAAGTAGCAAGGGAACCCTGAGTTGCTGAGTACGTACCATCTGGCTGATAGGTTGTATATGGTCCATCCCAAGCAGCCTGAAAGCCAGCAAGGTTAGTAAAACCAGTAAAAAAGGTCTTTCCAGTTTCACTTGATTGATTGAACTTCTCGGGTGTTGAACTTACGCTATCAGTATAAGCAAGAGATCCATCTATCATATCGTAATTACACAGACCTATGTAACCCCCCATATCCAAATAAATCATGCTTCCGGTGGAGGCCAATCCAGCCATTTCTGCCGTGGCCTTATTGATGGCGGCTTTCTTGCGGGCACGACCGACGGCGGGCATTATCGTGGCGGCCAAAATGACAATAATTGCCATTACCACTATCAGCTCTGTCATGGTAAATCCCGTTACCCCACTTAGAAATGGATTTTTATTAGGGCTTGCTTTCTTATTTCCTCGACCCGTTAGAAATTTCATTTTTAAAAGGTCACGTAACTCTAATGTAGTAAACCCCCAAAACCTGCGGCGAAGCCCCGATTTGCAAATTCCAAATTCCAAATTTTTCTCTTTCATTTTGCCTCCTTTCTGCTTGTTCTCCGCAATTTAATCACAGAGAACGCAGAGATTTTCTTAATCCCCTCACCTCCATCCTCTCCCCCGAGGGGAGAGGGCAGGATGAGTGTGTATATTGATAACATTGAAGTTGTTTCAGGTTTCATGAATCGAACCCCTACATGAAATTATAATTGTGTTATTTACTATTCATCCCAGGTATGGGCACCGGTGGAAATAGTTACCGAATTATTACTAGTGTCATAAGCAACATTACGTGGAGTTGTTGAACTTGATTCGTCAATATTGTTGGCTGTAATAAAGCGGGCGCTGCCATCAAGATAGTACACATTAACCCCTGTTTTGTGATTATTAACATTGTTATCACTTACTACCGGGTCGGTGTCCTTATAACCTACTTTCAGGCCAAAGACATAGGCATAGCTTTCTACAATCTTGCCGCTGGTATTGTTTTTAATCTCTGATTCGGTTGGTTTGGAATGTGTAGTTCCCGGGCACCAGAAGGTCTCCGGCGCATTTTCTCTGATGTAGTAAAAATAGAGATGTCCTTTATCATCTCCTGCTGCTGCCTCATCAGTAGCAGTATAGAGACTATACGGGTTCGAGTCTGTGCCAGTTGGATAGGAGTGATACCAATCATCTGAATACATCTGGAAGGCAAGACCAATCTGCCTGATATTATTAAGACAAGTGACACGCCTTGCACCTCTCCTGACAGTGTTTAGTACAGGCAATAGAATTGCGGCTAAAACGGCCATGATGCCAATGACTACAAGCAATTCCACAATGGTAAACCCCGTTTTTTTACGTTTCTTGTCCATCATTTTCCTATGGCCTGCCAGACTGATAACGTTTCTTTATCTCACTGGCAGACAGGGATTCATCAAAGATTGCGACCTCGCCGATGAGGCCTTTAAAATAACCAGCATCTCTCCGCCCTATGTCTAACGCCTGGGAATTACTCGACATAGCAGAATAAGCACTATCGGAAGTAGAATTATCTACTTCCTTCTCCCCGTTTATATATATATTTGTGTAGGTTCCATCCCAAGTAGCTGCAACATGATGCCAACTTCCTGTTATATGGTTTACCTGAAACGTTGCTCCCCAAGTACCGTCTAAATTGAATCTAAAGCGGTATTGGCTCGCTTGTACCTCTATAAGCCATCCAAGATTTCTCCAGGAAATGTACCCTTGTGGTGTATCAAACTTTGCCCAAAATTCTATAGTAAACTGAGTCGCACCACTTAATCCATTGAAAGGATTGCAATTAACATAATCACCGCTTCCATCAAGACTTAAAGCTTTCTTGCCGGTAAATCTGCCATCGCTTGGATCAGTTGTTAGAGAAGCATTGCCTTCTAATGTCCCATCATAATCTTCAGCGCTGTGTCCAATGAGACTACCTGTATAAGCATAGGCAAGGTTTGCTACCTTGGTATTACCTGAAGCATCTTCATAAGTTTCCTCAAAAGTCCAATAACCAACGCAATTGGGGTCATTTTTATTGGATTGCTTTAATCCGCACCAACTGGCATAATGGGCTCTTCTTCTTGCCTTTTGAACAGCAGGTAGAAGGAGGGCGGCTAAGATGGAAATAATGGCAATGGTAACGAGCAATTCTATGAGGGTAAAACCTTTTTTTTGCTTCGTAGGACTTGCCATGTGAAATCTCCTTTCTTCTCTAAACATACGCAATTTCCGTGCCAGCTATCCTTTTTTGCAGGATTGCTGGCTTTTATACCGTCGGTGGCATAGTCTTTTCCACTGTTTTGGTCGCTCAAACATCCATAGTATGCACAGACTGTTAGTGTGCTGTATAGTTTACACAATTTGAGAAAATAACTAGTGTAAGTGGCAGAAATAGAAAAACTTATGTGAAATTCCCCAAATAGGGGCTCATGTGCTGTGTTGGTGACACTTTCACAAGTCACCATTAAACCTCTCCCCAGGGCGGATTCTTTTATTCATCATTAATCAGGGATCCCAGATGAATGGTCCAGGGGAATCATCCGGCCAACCATAGTCATAACCATCTTTCAGTTCTTCTTTATGCCACTGCACATGCCCATCTACTAATAGAAAGTTAGTCCCTCCACTGTGGTAATCATCTATTGAGCCCCATTTTCCGTTAATTGTGGACGCAATAGCGCCACCGGCAAAAGCCACTCCATCATAGAGAAGAACAGTCTCTGACGGGTTGGGGATGGAATCTGATTTTCTGAAGTCAGGAGACCCCTGATAGCCTTCCAGGCGGCTATTAAATTTATATGTATAATACTTTTTTGAGGCTTTATCAGGAGGGGGTTTATAAGCAGGGCATTGCTTGATCTCGAGTCGGTGGTCTGTACCATCGCCCCCCAGATAAGGGGTTAGAGCCTCAAACCATCGGGAATCAACACCGTAGCTGTCGTCTTCATGCGGCAGAAAACCTTCAAAGTCCTGGGCATACATCTGGAAGGCGAAACCAAGCTGGCGGAGGTTGCTTGTACAGGCAGTCCGCAGGCCAAAGGCTCGAGCCTGAGTTACACCTGCCAGGAGAATAGCGGCAAGGACGCTCATAATGGCTATGGTGACCAAAAGTTCAATGAGGGTAAAAGCTCTCTGCTGCCTCTTTGCAAAAACATCATCTACATCACCTCTCATATCTTTATGCTTTTGAACTGCGGTAGATAGTTCCGATTCTTCCTCAGCATCTCGCTCACCATCTTCTTGATCTCTGTTAGGGACAGCACCGAAGCGGTAAGTGGATCATAAGCAACAGCGTGAAATACAAGCTCAGGGTCCCCTGTCAGAGCCGCCTCAACAGCCATCTCTTCGACGGCAATGTTTATATTGTTGAGGGCGGCGCACTGTGGAGGAAGTGCGCCGACGTGGATTGGATTGAAACCCCGCCTGTTTGCCACAACAGGAACCTCTACACATACATCATCTGGAAGGTTGGTGATAATTCCCGTATTTTGCACGTTGCCATTGAATTCAAAAGGTTCTCCTCCCTCTAAGGCATTTATAATATACGTAGCATATTCGTGTCCCCTCTCCAGAGACATGGGCGCTCCTTCACCAAACCATTTTTTCACTTCCTTCTTCCAAGTCTTTTCAGCCTTTAGATATTCCTTCAGAATGTAACCATATTCTCCGGGGTTCCAACCAGTGCCATGAATACAGTATTTCTCGATAAGGTCGGGACGCTTGCGAAACCACCAGTTATATTCTGAATTGTGACCGCTGGATTCAGTAACGTAGTAACCCAGGTGGAGGAACATCTCGTTACGCACAATTTCCTCCATATAAATTTCCTTCTTCCTGAGTGCTTTGCGAATCAGAGGATAAGCATCCTTACCATTCTTTTTGTATTCAATATACCAGCCCTGGTGATTGATCCCAGCACACAGGTAAGTAATCTGGTCCATAGGCGTATTAATCCATCTGGCTAACATTTCTGCTGTTCCCTGTACACTGTGGCATAATCCTGTGACCTGAA
>JAGMAN010000111.1 GCA_023130215.1 bacterium | reverse complement strand
CCTCCTGGAACTTCCTGTCCGGTAATAGAGGCTGTAAAAGGAAGCGATTTTTGCATCCTGGTCACAGAACCCACTCCCTTTGGGTTGAATGACCTGATTTTAGCAGTGGAGGTTCTGAGGATTCTCCAGATTCCCTTTGGAATAGTTATCAACCGAGCCGATGTCGGCGATGAGAAAGTTAAGGGGTATTGTCAGCGGGAAAGAATTCCCATTTTGATGCACATTCCCATGGATAGAGAAATTGCCATGGCTTATTCGAGAGGAATCCCCATCGTTGCCGATAAACCCCATTGGAAGGGTAAATTCAGAAGCCTCTTCAATCAAGTGATAGAGGAGATTGATAGGTGAAACAGTTAGTCATCATAAGTGGGAAAGGTGGCACAGGTAAGACTGTCCTTACAGCAAGTTTCGCCTTTTTAGCTAAAAACAAGGTGATGGCTGACTGCGACGTAGATGCGGCCGACCTTCACCTTATCCTAAAACCGACCATAAAACACCGCGAAGATTTCCGCGGCAGTCATTCTGCCTCTATCAATAAGGAACTGTGTAATGAGTGCGGGAGATGCCGGGAAGTCTGTCGTTTTAAGGCAATCAGCGAGGACTATACTGTAGACAAAATTTCCTGTGAGGGATGCGGTGTTTGCGTCCACATCTGTCCAGAGAAGGCGATAGAATTTCGGGAGAATCTCTCTGGAGAATGGTTTATCTCCGAGACCAGATTTGGTCCCCTGGTCCATGCCAAGCTTGGTGTAGCTGAGGATAATTCAGGGAAATTAGTCACCCTGGTCAGGCAGAATGCTAAGCTGATAGCCGAGAAAAATGGCTATGGACTGGTCATCATAGATGGTCCTCCCGGTATCGGCTGCCCGGTTATTGCCTCAATTACAGGAGTTGACTGTGCTCTTGTGGTAACTGAGCCAACCCTATCCGGGCTTCACGATATGGAACGGGCAATAAGTCTCAGCAGTCACTTTGGAATAAAGACGCTTGTCCTAATCAATAAATACGACTTAAATCTAACAGTGACCGGACAGGTTGAAGATTACTGTCTTAATAAGGGAATTCCATTGGCTGGGAAAGTGCCCTTTGATACTGTTATCACCAGGGCCATGGTAGAGGGGAAGAGTGTTATTGAGTACTCTGATGGAAAGGTCAGCAAGCAGATAAAGAAGGTCTGGAATAATATCGCTTCTGACTTATCTTGATGGCACTCTAAAAACAGGCGAGAATATCTGTGACCACTGAAAATAAATATATATTTGGGCCAGTGCCCTCAAGACGGTTGGGTCTTTCCCTGGGAGTGGATATTGTCCCACTCAAAATCTGCAGCTTTGATTGTATCTATTGCCAGCTTGGACGAACGACGCGCAAGACTATAAAAAGAGTGGAATATGTCCAGGCAGAGAAGGTATTAAAGGAATTAGAGGCTTCGCTTAAAGACTCTCCCATCCCCGATTACATTACCTTCTCTGGTTCAGGTGAGCCAACTCTTAATTCTAAGATTGGAAAGATCATCTCTGAGATAAAGAAGATAAGCTCTGTGCCTGTAGCTGTCTTAACCAATGCCAGCCGGTTTATTCACAATGTCCGGGATGACTTATATAAAGCAGACCTCGTACTACCATCTCTGGATGCGGTCAGCCAGGACATCTTTGAGAAGATTAATCGTCCCCATGAAAGACTTCGCATTGAACATATTATTGCTAATCTCAAGATATTTTGCAAATATTTCCAGGGTAAAACCTGGCTTGAGGTAATGCTGGTTAAAGGGATAAATGATAGCCGGGAGGAGCTAACCAAAATGGCGGAGCTTCTTAAGGAAATCAGCCTGGATAAAATCCAGCTCAATACTGTTACCAGGCCTCCATCTGAACCTGATGCCTTAGCTCTGAGTCAGGCCGAGCTGGAATCCATTAAAAATATCTTAGGAGATAAGGCAGAAATCATTGGCGGATTTGAATCCGCCCAGGGCGGACGCCTGGGGCGGACCGGAGTCTATTCCCGGAATATAGAAGATAGCATAATTACACTTCTGAAGCGAAGACCCTGCACTATGAGCGATATGTCAAGCTCCCTGGGAATCCACAGAAATGAGCTGACCAAATATCTGGGGGAAATGGAAAGAGCAGGAAAGGTTGAATCTTTCCTTCACGCCACCCAAATGTATTTTCAGGTTTTAGTGTGATAAATATGTTATTGGAAATAAGAAAATACGGTAATGCCATATTGAGAGAGAAGGCTCAGCCAGTTAAGGAGATTACTCAAGAAATAAAAGCTCTTATCAATAATATGGCTGAGACCATGTATAAGTATGAAGGGATTGGATTAGCTGCTCCTCAGGTAGGAATCAGGGAACGGATAATCACGGCAGATATTGGTGACGGTTTAATCGCCGTAGCCAACCCGGAAGTCCTTCATAGTAGCGGGGTACAGACCGGGCAAGAGGGTTGCTTAAGCCTTCCCGGAATAGTCCTGGAGATTGAGCGGGCGGGGGAGATAGTTGTTGAGGGACTGAACGCCGAAGGGAAAAGAGTTGAGCTGAGAGCCAGTGATTTATTTGCCAGAGTTCTACAGCATGAGATAGACCATTTAAACGGTCTCCTCATAATTGACCGGATAAGCTTAGCAAAGAGGCAACTAATTAGTAGCAAGTTAAAAAAATTAGAGAAGGAAACCAAAGGCCGATTATCGCCGGAGATTTAAAGGTTCACGTGTGAGATTAAAGATGGGCAAAGTATTTTTTCCGCAGTTCCGCAGGGGAAGAGAGGGAATCAAAGCATCTCAGGATAGTATCCTGGACCATGCAAGGAGACTTGGCGTTGAGATCGCCTCCGAGTGTGGGGGTCTGGGCAAATGTGGTCGCTGTTTAATCAGGGTGGAGAAAGGCTCCCGGTGCCTCAATGAAAAGACAGAAGAAGAGAAAAAGCACTCGCTGGGAAAGGAAGAAAGACTTGCCTGTCAGGCAAGGGTCATAAATCCGACTGCTGATATTTATGTATTTATCAGGGATTTCGGCAAATACAGCATTCTGTCGGAGAGCATAGAGACCACAGTTGAACTAAATTCCTTTGTTATCAGGAAAGGCGACAGAGTTTCCCATCATTCCGGTGAAGACTTAGGACCCTACGGAGGGGAGCTCTTTGGACTGGCTATAGATGTTGGTACAACTACTTTGGTAACACAGCTAATTGACCTTGAAGACGGCAGAACCATCGCCACCCTGGCACGTAAGAATCCCCAGATATCCTATGGGAATGATGTCATCTCACGAATAGGATACACTATGAGTCATGAAGGTGGCTTAGGAGAACTGCAAAAAACGGTTATGAAGGTTGTAAATGACAGTCTTGAAGAGTTAGAAAGAGAAAAAGGGGAAATCAGAAAGTATATCTACGATGTAGTGGCTGTAGGTAATAGCACCATGCGCAGTATCTTCTTTGGTCAGGATGTCAGTTCCCTGGGAGTGATTCCCTTTGAACCATTGAGCTCTGCACCCATCAGCAAGAAAGCCCCCGATATTGGCCTGGCTATTAATCCCGGGGGCAATGTCTATGGTCCTCCCCTGATAGGGGGTCATGCCGGTGCCGATGCCTTAGCTGATATACTTGCCAGCAGAATGTATGAAGATGAAAATGTAGTCATGCTTATAGATATCGGGACAAATGGCGAAGTTGCTGTTGGAAATAAAGATAGGATAATGACTGCCTCCTGTGCTGCCGGAGGCGCCTATGAAGGAGCAACCATCAGGTGCGGTGTGGGAGCAATAGAGGGCGCTATAAAGAATATCTGGATGAGTGACCACCGGGTGGACTACGAAACCATAGGTGGTAAGCCACCCGTTGGAATCTGCGGCTCAGGCCTTATTGACCTCCTGGCAGAATTGCTCCGAAAGGGCATTATGAGTAAGACTGCCAAGCTAAAGAAAGAGTTCTTCATCGCTGAGGACATAAGCATTACCCAGCAGGACATCTATCAACTCATAACTGCCAAGGCTGGACTGAGGCTGGACCAGGACCTTTTGATAAAATACTATGGCATCACCCTTGAAGGAATAGAGAAAATCTACCTTGCCGGGGCATTCGGAAATTATATAAATTCAGAAAGTGCAGTCTCCATTGGACTTCTTCCCCCTGCCGCAGAGAAGGTGGTTAAGATAGGCAATGGCGCCTTAGCCGGGGCAAGAGAGATGCTTCTGTCTCAGAAGATGAGAGCCAAAGCAGAAGAAGTTGTGGGCAGGATAGAGCATATCAAACCAAATGAAAGGGAGAAAGATTTCGCTTACATGGTAGCTGAGAAGATGTATTTTTGAAAGGAGGCGGACAAATGGAAGTTGAAGTGACTGATGCAAATTTTAAAGAAGAAGTATTAGATTCAAATCTGCCTGTGTTGGTGGATTTCTGGGCAGTCTGGTGTGCTCCCTGCTCTATGGTTGCCCCTGTGGTTGAGGAGATAGCTAAAGAGTATGAAGGGAAACTGAAGGTCTGCAAGCTAAATGTTGATGAAGCTGCGGCTGCTGCCTCCGAATACGGGATTATGAGCATACCCACACTAGCCATTTTTAAGAATGGACAGATAGTAGAAAAAATTATAGGAGCTGTGCCCAAAACTGCACTGGAGGAGAAGATAAAGCCTCATATTTAACAGCGTCCCGTTGACAGATGGAAAAAGGAGTAGAAAGGAGTGGGATGAAGCTTGCTATTACTGGCAAAGGAGGAGCAGGTAAGTCTACCATTGCCGGCCTTCTAATCTGGCATTTTGCCTCTGACGGATTCAAGGTAATTGGAGTGGATGCTGACCCCGATTCCAACCTGCCTCACATCTTTGGAATTCCGGAAAAAGAAGTTCTGCCCCTTGCTGAGATGAAAGACCTCATTGCGGAAAGGACAGGCGTAAAGTCAGGAACAGTCTCACCACTGTTCAAGTTAAACCCACGGGTTGATGATATACCTGAAAAGTACAGCCTTAAGTATAAAAATATAAAACTTCTCGTTATGGGTGGCTTGAAGAGGGGAGGAAGTGGTTGCTATTGCCCGGAGAATGCACTGCTTCGGAGTTTAATGGAGCACATCCTGTTAAAGAAAGAGGAGATTGCGGTTCTGGATATGGAGGCTGGTATTGAGCACCTCAGCCGGGGAACGGCGAAGTTTGTTGACCTTCTGATTATTGTAGTGGAGCCAACCTGGTTAAGCCTGAAGACAGCTTTCAGAATAAACAAGCTGGCCAGGGACCTGGGAGTGAACAAATTGGCAGTCATCGCCAACAAGGTCGCAAGCCAGGAAGATAGAGAGTTCATAATTTCCAACCTAACTGATTTCAAGGTGCTTACTTTTCTTCCCTTTGACGCTCGGATAAAAGAAGCGAATATGAAAGAAGAGCCAATCGTATCTTTTGATTCAAAACTGAGCCGGGGTATCAGGATGGTGAGGAGCAAGCTGGAGGAAGAGTTAAATTAACGCAAGCCAAAGCCTGCCACCACCACAAATGACGTGGTTTGCTGATATTTACCTTGATGGAGGAGTAAGAAATGATTAAGCAAATTTCCAAAGAATTAAAAAATCATGCTCCTTTTACCACTTTCGGAGCAATTACAGGAATAATCATTATAATGTTCTTTCATAAATTGCCTTCTAAAGCTTCTTATAATATATTTTATGTACTTCATCCGATTCATGTCGTTTTGAGTGCTCTTGTTACTGCATCTATGTATGAATTACATATCAGAGGCAAATGTAAACTCTGGATTTTAATTCTGATTGGATATGTAGGTTCAGTTGGTATAGCTTCTCTAAGTGATTCAGTGATTCCCTATGTAGGAGAACTTTTGCTTGGTCTGCCTAATAAAGGTATTCACTTAGGTTTTATAGAGAAGTGGTGGTTAGTTAATCCTCTGGCATTTTTGGGAATTGCCCTGGCTTATTTTAAACCAACGACAAAATTCCCTCACTCAGGACACGTCTTATTAAGCACATGGGCTTCCCTGTTTCATATTATTATGGCTGCAGGAGGGAGTTTAAATCCGATTTTTTATATAGTTATCTTTTTCTTTTTGTTCGTTGCTGTCTGGCTGCCTTGTTGTATAAGCGATATAGTGTTTCCTCTGCTGTTTGTAGAGAAGCGAGGAAAGTGAAGATTTATTCTGAACATTCAATTTTTGTCAGAAGCAGGGTTAAATCGGAATTTCAATGGGAATACAGAAATTGAATGGAGAGGGTAAGCTTTGAGGCAAGCAATTCTCGATGCCGTCCAGAATAAAAACATATATGATGTTATTATTATTGGAG
>JAGMAN010000110.1 GCA_023130215.1 bacterium | reverse complement strand
AGGGGGGATGGATCTGGTGAAATACCAGAGCCGATAGTGAGAGTCTAGAAGGGAGAAGGCATAAAGAAGTCCCGAAGATAACCTTCGGGATTTTTTGTTGGTTTGAGATGGATGTGGACGAGAAATATATGGTCTTAGCCCTGAAATTGGCAGAACGAGGTAGAGAACGGGTAAGTCCCAATCCCATGGTGGGGACAGTAATTGTCAAGAATGGGCAGATTGTCGGTAAAGGATATCACACTAAAGCTGGCCTCCCCCATGCTGAGATAAAAGCTCTTAAAGATGCCGGCAGCCGGGCAAAAGATGCCACTCTCTATACCAATCTGGAACCCTGCTGCCATTTCGGGAGAACTCCTCCATGCGCCGACAGAATAATAAAGGCCGGGATAAGACAGGTGGTAGCAGGAATAGTGGACCCCAATCCACTGAACTCAGGTAAAGGGTTTGTCCGCTTACGGCAAGCCGGAGTAAAAGTAAAGACAGGAATTCTAAAAAAGGAAGCTGAGAGGCTGAACGAAACCTTCATTAAGTTTATTACCCGAAAGGAGCCATTCGTCATCGTCAAAGTAGGCATGAGCTTAGACGGGAAGATTGCTACCAAGAAAGGAGAATCAAGGTGGATAACGGGAGAAAAAGCCAGGGATTATGTGCATCAGCTTCGCCGGGAAGTGGATGCAGTTCTTGTTGGTCTTAACACGGTGCTTGTGGATGACCCACTCCTTACGGTTAGAGGCAAAGGAAAAAGGAAGAAGGAAAAGGCAAGACCAGTTAGGATTGTAATGGATAGCTTGGCTAAAATTCCCCTCGAGGCTAAGGTTTTAACGGAACAGCCGCAGACGATGATTGCCACTACTCGGTCCGCTCCCAAAAGCAGGATAAGAGCTCTGGAGAGAAAAGGAGTCAGGGTCCTCACTGTCCCCGGTAAGGAAAGGCGGGTTGATTTAGCTAAGCTGACGAAGCAATTAGGAAGCCTGGGGATAACCAGCCTCTTGATTGAAGGGGGAGGAGAGATAATTGCCTCAGCTTTCTCTTCCCGGGTTGTAGATAAGGTTCTTATCTTCATTGCGCCTAAGATAATCGGGGGCAGGGATGCACCTACCCCGGTGGATGGGGAAGGAGTCAGCGAAATCAGTAAGGCCGTACCGCTCAGGAGCGTAACGACGAGATGGTTTGCTGATGACCTTTTGATTGAAGGATACCCTCATTATGGAGGAAGACTCCAGTGAGTTTCGGCATAGCCCTTCGCTCATTCTCGGCACGCTCCATGCGAAATATGGATCTCATAATAGACATAGCCTTTCTTGGGAGCGTGCCTCCGAGGGTTTTCTTGCCGCTTATAGTCTCTTAATACACGGCGGCAAGAAAAAATCCGCTCAAGGCTAAGGCCGAAACTCTTCTAAAGGATATGTTTACTGGATTGATTGAGGAATTGGGAAAGGTGAAGAGGATAAGGAGCAAAGGCTCTTCAATTCATCTCAGCGTTCAAACCAAGACGGTATTGGAAGGTATGAAGACGGGTGATAGTATCGCTCTGGACGGGGCATGCTTAACCGTTACCGGTGTTACCACTGACAGTTTCTCGGTAGATGTCATTGCCGAGACACTGAAGAGGACTACCCTTTCCAGGCTCAAGGTGGGAGATAAGGTGAACTTAGAGAGAGCCTTTAAGGGGGTAGACCGTTTAGGAGGGCATTTAGTTACTGGGCACATTGATGAGGTAGGCAGGATAAGGGAAAGGAGAAGAGAGGGAGATGGCTTGGCGCTGAGAATTAGTGCTCCTTCAGAGATAATAAAATATATCATTTCCAGGGGCTCAGTTGCCATTGATGGTGTGAGTCTTACGGCAGTTGAAGTGATGAGGGATAGCTTCACGGTAGCCGTTATTCCTTATACGGCCAAGGTGACTACATTGGGAAGCAAAGGCGCAGGAAGCTCAGTAAATCTGGAAGCAGATTTACTTGGTAAATATGTAGATAGGTTGACGAATTATAAGGAGAGCAAAATTACCAGCAATTTCTTAGCTGAGCATGGATTTGGGAGGCAGGGATGAAATTCAATACAATCACCCAGGTTATCCATGACATTGCCAGGGGGCGAATGGTGATAATGGTTGATGATAAGGACAGAGAGAACGAAGGCGACCTAATTATGGCCGCTGGGAAGGTGACTGCCAAGGCCATAAACTTTATGGCCAAGCACGGAAGGGGTCTCATCTGCCTTCCCATTGTTGGAGAGAGATTAGATGAATTGGAACTCTCTCCCATGGTCAACGACAACAGCGACCGCTTCGATACTGCCTTCACCGTCTCCATAGATGCCAAGAAAGGAGTAACTACCGGTATCTCCGCCCACGATAGAGCCATGACTATAAAAGCGGTCTTAAACCCGAAGACCAGGGCTAAGGACCTGGCCCGTCCCGGCCATGTCTTCCCTCTCAGAGCAGAGAAGGGAGGAGTCCTGAACAGGGCTGGACATACTGAGGCGGCGGTTGATCTGGCCCGTCTGGCTGGCCTTTACCCGGCTGGGGTGATTTGCGAAATCATGAATGAGGATGGAACTATGGCCAGAACTGCGCAGTTAGCTAAGTTTGCCGGCCGGCATAATCTTCGCATCTGCACTATTGCTGACCTGATTCAGTATCGTCGTAGGACAGAGAGATTGATTAGAAAAACAGTTACTACCCCTTTACCAACTGAATTTGGAGATTTCAAGTTGCTGGTTTATGAGACCACAGTGGATGAGGAGCACCATCTTGCTCTGGTTAAAGGGGAAGTTAAAGGGCGGAAGAATGTCCTGGTTCGTGTCCATTCCCAGTGCCTGACCGGGGATGTATTCCACAGCAGACGCTGTGACTGCGGGGAACAACTGGTCCAGGCTTTAAGGAAAATCTCTGAGGAAGGCAGGGGAGTGTTCCTTTACATGCACCAGGAGGGACGAGGAATTGGTCTGGTGAATAAGTTAAGGGCTTATGCCCTTCAGGATGAGGGCCTGGATACGGTGGAGGCTAATAGAAGGCTTGGCTTCGAGCCGGACTTGCGGGATTATGGGATTGGGGCCCAGATTTTAGTGGACTTAGGGCTTTCCACCATCAGACTCCTTACCAATAATCCAAGAAAGATCGTCGCCTTAGAGGGATATGGATTACAGGTTAAAGAGAGAGTGCCCATCGAAGTCTCCGTCCACGAGCTGAATAGGGAGTATTTGAAAGTGAAACGGAAGAAGTTGGGGCATTTGCTGAAAAAAGTGTAATTCGCACATATGGCTTAGCTTTCCCCCCGTTCGCTAAGTCGTGTGCTCATTAAAAGAAAGGAGGTTCGACATGGTTAAGACTATAGAGGGGCAGTTGGTTGTCAAGGGAAAGCGGTTCGGCTTAGTGGCTGGAAGGTTTAATGAGTTCATCACCAAGAAGCTCTTAGAGGGAGCTGTGGATACCCTGACCCGCCACGGAGTGAAAGAGGAGGAGGTAGAGATAGTCTGGGTTCCTGGCTCATTTGAGATTCCTTATGCGGCCCGGAAGATGGCTGAAGGGGGAAAATACGACAGCGTCATCTGTCTGGGAGCGGTCATCCGTGGGGATACTCCCCACTTTGACTATATCGCCAGCGAGGTAGCCAAGGGAGTGGCTCAGACGGCACTTCGGACCGGTGTCCCCACTATATTTGGAGTAATAACTGCCGACACCTTAGAGCAGGCCATAGAGAGAGCTGGAACCAAGGC
>JAGMAN010000011.1 GCA_023130215.1 bacterium | reverse complement strand
GAAGAAAGGGGGAGACCATTGAGCTATCTAAGGCCTGTCTGATTGAGCTCCCTCTTGATGTGGTTGATAAGAAGGCTGACCGCAAGGAGATGGTGAGGCAATCTTTGGAGAAAGTCCTGGTAGATGGAGTCAAGGGAAAATTAGTGTCCATAGCTACCCCCGGGCAATCGGTTTATATTCGCTATCTGAAATTGCCTCCGGTAGATTTGGGCCGGATTAATCAAATTATTAACTATGAAGCCGGGCAGCAGATTCCTATCCCTTTGGAGGAGGTTATCTGGGATCATCAGGTCCTCAAAAGCAAAGATATAACTGAAACAAAGGTTTTATTAGTGGCTATGAAGAAGGAGTTGGTCAATGACCTCCTAACTCAGGTGGGAGCCTTTCGGGTGGAGCCAGATGTGATTGATTATAGTCCCTTAGCTTCTTACAACTGCCTTAAGTTTAACCAGGAGCTGATGGGGGAGGAAACTTCAGTCCTCATGGATATGGGAGCTAGTTCAACCAACATCAGCATTGAGTGGGAAGGCTCCCTCTGCTGGAGCAGGAGCATTCCGGCTGGAGGCAATGATTTTACTGCGGCTATTCAGAAAAAGTTTGGCCTTAGCTTCCTAAAAGCAGAGAAACTTAAGAGAGAAGAGACAGTGGAGGGAAAGCTCCATCCTGCCATAGGAGCGCTTTTGACCCGTTTAGTGAGTGACATAGAACGTTCTCTGACTTTCTTCCGGGCTGAAATGGGAGGAACGACCATTAATCAAGTCCTTTTAAGTGGTGGGGGAGCCAAGCTTATTAATTTAGATAATTTCTTAGAGAAGGAGTTAGGAGTGAAAGTGAAGATGGCCTCTCCCTTAAAGAACATAGTGCTTTCCAATGGGTTTGACTGCCCTGGCCAGGAAGCTTCCTTCGCTGTGGCCATTGGTTTAGCACTTCGTCCCTTGATTAGGTGTGCCAGTGAGCTTAACCTCCTTCCCTTAGGTTTAGCCAAAAAGAAGGAATTTCAGAAGAAACAAGGTCACTTCATTCTGTCCTTCGTCCTGG
>JAGMAN010000109.1 GCA_023130215.1 bacterium | reverse complement strand
TTGACAAATGATATTATTGTGATATCATATTACTATGCCGCGAAAAATACGACAACTTATTGCGGATTTAGAAAAGGTTGGTTTTGTCAATAGAGGAGGTAAGGGCAGTCATAGAAATTTTTTGCACCCTACATGTCCTTACGTCATTCGTATATCCGGAAACCCGGGTGCAGATGCATTACCCTATCAGGAAAAAGATGTAAAGCGAGCACTAAAGGAGGTTTCACAATGAGCAGAGAGGCACATGATGATTACTTGAAGATTGTGGAGTGGTCTGATGAGGATCAGTGCTATGTTGGAACTGCGCCAGGTCTGATTATTGGCGGTGTACACGGCAAGAGCCAAAAAAATGTTTTCGATGAATTGTGTGAAGCAGTGAAGGAAGCTATACAAATACTCCACAAAGAGGGTAGGCCACTTCCGGCAGCAACAGCAGATAAGAAGTACTCTGGGAAAATAGCACTAAGAATCTCTCCACAATTACATAAGACCCTCACTGTAAAGGCGTTCCAATCCGGAGAGAGCGTTAATAGATTGATAGAGCACGAATTGCAAGAGGCCATATAAAATCACTGCACCTGACCAAAAAGCTGGCGCTTTTTGGCGGGTGAGCTTAGGCGTTAAAGCCAGCGCTCGTAAATTCCCAAGAGTTAGCTCCAGATTCAATAGTTCTACCATTTTCCCACATCTCACAGATTTTATCTTGAATTTTTCACAGAGTGGTGGTATATTTATGACAAGAAGAAAGGGGGATAGAAGATGAGAGGAAATAAATACTTAATAACCTCGATAGGTCTGCTTTTGGTCATTTTTTGTCTAAGCTGTGCCCACAGGAGTAAGATAACCCGCCAATCCTTACCGAAGACCGTTCTCGCTAAGACCATAGCTGGGATAGAATTCAGTGTGGTGGACTTTGGAGTAGCACGAGATTGGTCACAGTTAGAGGTGGCTATTAGCAATAATCGTGAAGAGCCTGTCTATGTGGAGACAAAAAAGATATATCTCTTGACCGAGAAGGGATATTACATCGAGCCTTATAGTGACCGAGAAATCACCAAGAAGATGCAGATCAAGACAGGCAAGTTAGTGACCCCCTTGACTCTCTCTACTCTGGCTGTCGGGGTAGGAGCCCTCATTGCTCCTGGCAAGAAGGACAGGGAAGCCCTGGGGAAGGCTACCGTGGCCCTGGCCGCTGGCGCCTTAGCCCATGAAGGACTCAAAAGAGAAACTGCCTCAAAGGATGAGATTCAGAAGAAAGACTTTGGTTTCAAGGACAAGAAGGTACCTACCCAGTTAAAGATAGGGGGCATTATCTACTACCCACCGATTGAGCGTGCTTATGGGGCAAAGGCATATCTTGACGTTGAAGGAGAAGAGGTAATTTTTGAGATAAAATTTTAGCAGGTATTTAACAGGCAATTTTTAACCAGGAGCAAAACATGTATAAGAAAGTAGATGGACAAGTTATGAAAAGGTTAGAAGAGATTGTAGAAGGAAGGATAATTTCTGACCCGGAAAGAATGCAGGATTACGCGGGTGATGAATTTGCAGATTCCTCAATAAGGAAGACTCCTGAGGTAGTGGTCCAACCGAAGAGCACCGAAGAAGTATCCCAAATCTTAAAGCTGGCCAACCAGGAGAAGATTCCCGTTACACCCAGGGGTGGAGCGACTGGTTTATGTGGTGGCTGCATTCCATTATACGAAGGAATAGTTCTATCTCTTGAAGAAATGAAAAGTATTTTGGAGATAGATAAAGAAAACATGATGGCGGTGGTAGAAGCCGGTGTAACATTAACTGACTTTTATGGCAAGGTGGAAGAAGCTCAGCTTTTCTTCCCTCCCCATCCTGGTG
>JAGMAN010000108.1 GCA_023130215.1 bacterium | reverse complement strand
CAGAGTCCCAATAGAGCGGCAAGCGCGAAGCCAAAGATTCCTCCCCAGAATGCCGGCCCCTTAGATTGGATTAGCAGGGAGGAACCAATTATGAGTGAAGTGATAACCAGGCCAAGAGCCAAGCGGTTGCTTGATCTATCCCTATCTCGAGTGGCTTCCTCCAGACCTTTATGTTCTATGGTTAACTTAAACTCTCCCTGACGAAAGCGCCTTAAAATTTGACTGACCTGCCCGGGAAGGGATTCCAAAGAGGAAGAGAGTTCGGATAAGGTCTTTACCAGATTTGTGAATAATTTCTTAGGATGCAGTCTCTTTTTAATCAAATCATAAGCAAACGGCTTGGCTACCTCAAGGAAGTCAAAGTCCGGATCCAGTTCCCGACCAATGCCTCCAATGATGAAGACCGTCTTGCCTAAGAGAATGAAATCCCGCGGCAGTCTTATTCCATGCTTACCAGCTATTCGGACCATGTCGTTAATGAAGTTCTCAGCCCGGATTCTTTTTAAAGGAACTCCGAAATATCTATCTACAAATTCGAATAGGTCCCGGTTAAATCCCTTCACATCAAATTCTTCTGAGGGAAGACCTAAATTAACCACCTCATCTCCTAAACGTTCTAAGTCATGGGAGATGAAGGAGATGAACATATTACTCAGGCAGCGAAGTGTCTCCTGGTTAAGACGTCCGACGATACCGAAGTCAACTAAACCAATTACCTCTTTATCTATGACGAAGAAGTTGCCTGGATGGGGATCGGCATGGAAGAAACCATGCTCAAAGATCTGCTTCAGGAAAGCATGGACTCCATTGACAGCAATCTTCTTCCGGTCAACGTGAGCTCTCTCTAAAGCCTGAATATCATTTATCTTTATTCCCTCCAACCTCTCTAAGGTGAGCACTCTCTGGCTGGTGAAGTCCCAGTAAACCTGGGGAATGCGAACAGTCTCATCCTCTTCGAAATTCCGATAGAATCGCTCGGTGTGATTAGCTTCTGCGGTAAAGTCAAGTTCCCTTCGCACGGTGGCGGCAAACTCCTCCACTACTGCCACCGGACTGTAGAGACGACTACGAGGAATATGCCTTTCTACCAAAGGAGCTAAATAGAGTAAGATTTGCAGGTCAGTCTTTATTTTCTCGGCTATCCCGGGGCGCTGCACCTTGACGATGACTTCTTCCCCATCAGGAAGGGAGGCTCGATGAACCTGAGCAATGGAGGCGGCAGCCATGGGGACCTCTTCAAAATGGGAGAAGAGTTCTTTCAGTGGAAGACCAAACTCACCTTCTACTATTTGCTGGACTTCCGAGAAAGAGAAGTCAGGAACTTCATCCTGGAGTTTCTTGAATTCCCTTAGGAACTCAGGCGGGATGAGGTCAGAACGAGCACTTAAGATTTGCCCTAATTTGATGAAGGTGGGACCCAGCTCCTCTAAGGCTAAACGAGCCCTCTCAGCCATGGTTCGCCTTTCCCTGGCTGGCTCCTGCTTCTTCTTCAGGGTGATAATTCTTTTGCCCAGGGAAAGGTAACGCTGGAGATTAACCCATTCGATTAAATATCCAAATCCATGCTTTACCAGGACATTGAGGATCTGCCTTAATCGCTGAGCGAAGGGAAGAACGGGAATCATTGTTTGTCCCTCAATTAGTCTGTCAGCCTTTTGGTCCCTCAGGAGGCTATTGGCTATTTCCCGACTTTTTTCTCTAACTTCTCCACTTTTTTCTCTAACTTCTTTAGCTCGTCCCGGCTAACCAACGGTAAGTTGGCCAGGGCCTTCTTAATCGCCTGACTGATTCCTTTTTCTATCTCTTTTCTGCTCTTGCTTGTCTTCTTAAGAACCTCTTTTATAAACTTCGGTGCTTCTCCTTTTTTAAGCTCTCCCCTCTTAATCAGTTCCCTGGTGAGTTCCCTCACCTTCTCCTCGCTAATGACCAGGGCCCCCAAGCCCAAGGCAGCAAGCTTCTTAACCAAATCGCCCATTATAATCACCTCCCCCTTAAGTATAGCAAATTATCTTTCCTTCGTCAAATTTTTTCTTGACAGGGATCAGGTTATGTGTCACAATACGCCAAGAAGAGGAAATCTAATGCTGGCTATAAAGACAGAAGGTCTAACCAAGGTTTGTTCCGGGAAGAGGAAGGTAAAGAAATAGCAGATAGCCTTACCAGATAGGAGGTGAAAGAGGTGGCAAATCAGAAACAGATCCCATTGGCAGTAGCTGGCTTAATAGTGATAATTGTAGTTGCTTTATTCTTTGTCATTAAGCAGGCAATGCCCAAGCGCTATCGCCCTCCTAAGGTTGACTGGACCTGCGAAGCTTGCGGCCATCAGTTCATTGCGCCTTCAGTTACTTCGCCAACAGAATGCCCCAAGTGCGGTAAAAAGGAGGCAGTTAGAAGCACTTACTATGAGTGCGAGAAATGCGGCACCGTCTTTGAAGTTTACAGAAGCAAGATGCCGCCCTTGCCTGCTTCTACAGAAGGCTCTGAGGACATACCTCCAGAAATGATGATGGAAATGGAAGGGCTCATTAAGAAGCCAGATGGGGAATGGGTAAAGGAGATGTCTGAGGAGGGAAGAAAAATAACGAGTGAGTTAGCCTGTCCCGAGTGCGGGAATAACGACCGCAAGGCTTTGAAGTATTCCCCTCCTACCAAAAAGTGATAAAGAGCGAAGGTTGGACGCTCAGTGCAGAGTAGTTTAAAGCGACTAATTTCATCTGAGCGGGATCTCCAGCGGTTGTTTGGGGGCAGCCTTTAATCTGAAAGCAAGGAACATGGTTACCTCATCCTTTCCTACTCTTTTCCACTCCCTTTGCAGAAAGAGCGTCCCTTCCCAGCAGTGAAGGTCACGGGTAATAGCTATCCTCCATTCTTCGTGATGGTCATTTATTTTCCAGGTTGTTGTGCTGTCGTAGTTCTTGCTGCAGTCATAGCGGTCATAGAGGTCTATCTTCCACTTGGGATTTATCTGCCAGGCAGTAGCTATCTCTATATCAAGGTTCCTTCTTCCCCCTTCTGGGTCGTAATAATTTGTTCCCAGGTTAATATTCCAATCTTCCTCCGTCCAACCAAAACCGGTGGAGAATTTGTTAAAATGGCCTGTGTTGACATCGTAGACTGCTTCTCCGTCAAAAGATATCTTTTCAATCGGTCGAAACTCCAGATTACCCACTAAATCTCCCCAGGCATGAGGTTCCATGCCAATAAATTCTCTGTTCCGGTAAAACTTGCTACTTAGAGTAAAAGTGGCTAAGTCTCTTGCACTTGCTGCATCATCCTCTTTTCCCATCAATCTATTGATAAGCTCTAAGTCAATATAATCTGTCTCAGTGGAAAACTTGCTACAAAAGGACAAAAGATCCTCTCGGCTCTTAGCTGGCTCGGGAGAATAGTAATAGGTTAACCTGGGCTGAATTAAATGTCTCATCTGGATTTTCCTTGGCTGAAAGATAGGGCTATATAAAGTTGTGTTCGTTCCAAACCTCAATTCATAGTTTCCCATCCACCGATTCCGGTCAGTATAACTGTCTTTGTTGTACCAGAAGAGTTTTCCCCCTATAGTCGGCTCATAGCGAAGCCATCCAATGCGGCCCGGCCTGGAGATTTCAAGATGTCCATCTGCCTGAGCAGCTTCCTCTTTATCACCCGGTGTATCGTCCCCCTGGGGAGCCTGATGAAAATAGACAAAGCCACTGTCACAGTCCCAGTAATAGGGGGAGCGGCCAAGTCTTTGTCTATTCAGGTCGAAAGATATCTCTGGAACCTTTTCCGTAACTATTCCCACATAGTCATTTATTCGCTTCCGGAAGTAGGTCTGTAGGGTATAATCCGGCTTGGCTTTCGTTATTGACAGGGAGCCCTCCGGACTCTGGTCTTCCAATTCCTCTCTTGTGAGGAACCTCCTCCACAGCTCCTCATCCTCGTAATCAGTATTAAAATCAGCATCACTGAATTTATCTATTCTTAGGAGTGCAGTAGTATCCTTAGAGAATCTCTGCTTGTGTCTGACATGGAGCTTCCAGCGGTCAATATGGGGATCGTCTGGAGGATGTCGATGTTCCCATCTGTCTCTGGTTTCGTTCCAGATAAGAGGATTCTCGTCTATGAAGTAGCCATAAAAAAATCCGGTTCCTTCTCTCCCGGCCGGACCAAATGTATAATGAGTATCCAGTCCTTTTCCGTATCCCAACTCTTCTATATAATCAAGATAGACTCTGCCCCGAAGTTTTGGATGGACATACCAGTTATAGTGAGTGAGAACGAACCATCCCTTCTTGGAATCGTGCCCGATAGGCCACATGATAAACCCATAAGGAACACTCTTCAGGGATCTACGATAAATGGGCAGGTAAAAGAGAGGAACATTCTTCACCAGGAAGGTAGTATGGTAAGCCCAAAATCTCTTCTTCGGGTAAATCTTCATTCTATTGGCTGTGAACCGATAGTGCGGTTCGGCTAAGTCACAAGTAGTGAAACTGCCCCTTTTCAGGTGGTACTCACCCTCAGCTACCTTTATCATTGTTTCCCCCTCGCAAAACCAGGGGTCCAGGAATGAATATGGCTTCGTCAAGATTCCTTTCCCGGTCTTCAAATCGTAAATTAGGCTCTCCCCATGAAATTCCTCGCCCCCCTCGTAAAGAATAACATTTCCTTCAGCAAAGACCTTTTCTTCTGTCATATCCCACTTGGCCCAATCTGCTTTCATTCTCATATCTTTGTACTCGATGTCCACATTCCCCTGAGCGATAAGCACTTCTCCCTCCCGCTCGTACTTTAACTGGTCAGCATGTTTTATATCAACAGGCACCTTTTCTCCCCCTGCCAGGCAAATTTCAGATAGAAAAAGGCCCAAGATTAGACTAAAGATGAGTTGTTTGCTACCTACCACCTATTCCCCTACCATTCTCCATTCTCCAACATCTCCTTTACCCTGGCCAAAAACTGGGCGGCGACTTGACCATCCACCACCCTGTGATCAACAGAGAGAGTCAGCTTCATTAAATGCCTTATAGCCACTTTGCCTTTCACTACGGCTGGTCTTTCCGAAATAGCTCCTACCCCTAAGATAGCCGACTGCGGCTGATTGATGATGGGAAGGAAATTTTCCACCCCGAACATTCCCAGGTTGGAGACAGTGAAGGTAGCCCCAACATATTCATCAGCTTTAAGTTTCATCTCCTTGGCTCTGGAAACCAGTGATTCAGTCCGGGAAGCTATCTCCTTTAGGGTCATCTCATCAGCTTTTCTAAGGACAGGAACGATTAGTCCTTCATCTAAAGCGATAGCAATACCAATGTTAATCTTTTCATTGACTGTGATTCCCTTTTCATCCCAACTAGACATAACTTCAGGGAAATCCTTTAGGGCAAGAGCAACCGCCATAGTCAAAATATGACTATAGGACACCGGAACGCCGCCCTTGCCTTTCATTTGAGCCAGGATTTCCTTCCTCCTGATGACTGCTCCGGTCATATCCACCTCAATGGTAACATAATAATGAGGGACTGTCTTTTTTGATGCACTCATTGCCTCGGCAATGGCTTTCCTCATCGGACTGAGAGGCACAACCTTCTTCTCTTCTTCACTTTTCACTTTTAACTTCGGGGTATCCCTAAAGGGATGGCTTCGCCTACCCACAGGGTGGGTCGCTTGAACTTTTTTTAATATGTCCTCCTTGGTAATCCTTCCTCCTGGCCCGGTGCCCACAACCTGGGTTAAATCGATGCCTTTCTCCTGCGCTAATTTTCTAGCCAGAGGAGAAGCTTTGACCCGCCCTTCAGCTACAGGGCGTCCTTTCTCAGGAAGGGATTCCCCTGTTTTAGAAACCACTGCAACTGGCTCCCCCTTTTCAAGGGTGACGCCTACCGGCTCTTTCTTTCCATCTTCTACTTCTACCTCCACCTTTACCCCTGAAGGGATGGCTTCGCCTATCTCCGGCAGCTCCTCATCTAACTCAGCAATGAGGGCAATCACCTGTGTCACTGGCACTGTTTCCCCTTCCTGAGCTAATATCTTACGCAACACTCCTTTGGCATAGGATTCTACTTCCAGGGTAGCTTTATCAGTGGTTATCTCTAATAAAATATCTCCCTTCTCCACCTTATCCCCTTCTTTCTTAATCCACCGTTCAATAACTCCCTCTTCCATCGTCTGCCCCAACTTGGGCATTATCACTTTATTGACCATAGTCAAACCTCCAAAACTTAAAACATTGTCTGAACCTGATTCACAATAGCCTCAGCATCCGGGAGATAAACTTTCTCCAGGGCTATTGATGAGGGTGAAACACAGTTCATGGCTCCTAACCTGAGCACTGGTCCGTCCAGATAATCAAAGGCCCGGGCCTGGACAGTAGAGGCAATTTCACCGGTATAACTTCCCTGGGAAACTGCCTGGGACACAACCAGACAGCGGCCTGTCTTTTTTACCGAATCTATTACTGTTTCCTCATCCCAGGGAATTAGGGTGCGCAGGTCAATAACTTCTGCTTCTATCCCCTGTCCTTTGAGTTTCTCAGCTGCTTCTAAGGCAAGTCCCACACAATATGACCAGGTCACTATGGTCAAATCTTTTCCTTCTCTCCGGACTTTAGCCTTGCCTATTGGGACCAGATATTCTTCTTCAGGCACCCTAACTTTCAGATTATACAACAATTGATGTTCAAAGTAGATGACTGGATTATCATCTCTGACGGCACTCTTAATCAGACCCTTGGCATCATAGGCATCCCAGGGAGCAACCACCTTTAGCCCGGGCATATGGGTTACTATGGATTCTAAGCTCTGTGAGTGTTGACCGGCGTATCCCCTGCCCCCACCAATGGAGATGCGAATGACTAAGGGCATTTTTATCTGTCTGTTGGACATAAACTGCCATTTGGCTGCCTGATTGCCTATCTGGTCCATGGCCATAAGGATAAAGTCACAATACATAAGCTCGGCAACAGGCCGCAGGCCGGCCATAGCCATACCTACACCGGCACCTACTATAGCTGATTCCGATATGGCTGTATTAAAAACCCTGTCCCGGCTGAATATACCAAGCAGACCAGAAGTTACACCAAAGGCGCCGCCATATTCAGCCACATCCTCCCCAAACAGGAGAACCCTCCCGTCCCTGGTCATCTCTTCTATCAGACCTTCCTTTATGGCAAAGCGGAAGTTTATTTTGCCCTCGCTATCACGTTTAATGGGAGTGGGAGATTTAACCAGTTTAACATCGCTGAATTGCTTGGGAACTACCTCACTGCTGGTCCGACAATACATGTTCTCCAGAAGGTGTGAAGGCTCCGGGTCGGCTGATTTAGCTGCTTGGACAGCCATATCCGCATTTCTCTGCCAGGCCTTCTGCTTTAAGGCCTCAAATTCCTCTTCAGAAATGAGAGGCTGACCCTTTATCGGGTATTCATTAAGCTGCTTAAAAAGGGATTCAATAGGGTCATAGCTCTGCCAGAGCTTAACTTCTTCTTTACTGCGGTAGGATGAGGGATCAGATAAAGAATGGCCTTTATAGCGGTAGGTAATGTATTCAAGCAGTATAGGCCCCTTACCTTCTCTGGCCTTTTTTGCTGCTCGAGTGGTGGCCTCTTTGACCGCTAAGACATCCATACCGTTGACCACTTCGGCGGACATATTCCTCAGGTTATATCCGGCCGCCCGGCGGGCCACATAATCAATACCGCTTATCTCACCGCTAAACTGGCCGGACATACCATACTGGTTATTCACCACACCATAGATTATAGGCACACCAAATTTTTCCTTCATAAGCCCGTTTTCAAACTGGGCCATAGCCGCCATATTCATTGATTCATGGGCTATACCGTGATTGTAGGCCCCGTCGCCGGCAAAACAAAGCACCACTCTTCTCAAGTCCTGATAGCGGCAGGAAATGGCTGCACCGGTGGCAATACCCATATGTCCGCCCACAATAGCATTAGCCCCTAAATGTCCGGTGCTGAAATCTGCAATATGCATGCTTCCCCCCATACCACCGCAGTAGCCGTCCTTTTTGCCGAACAGTTCCGCTATAATACGGTAGATATGGACACGCAGGGCTTTCTCTTCCAATTCCTGACGGGTACTCCGCTTATCTAATGTCTCACCAATAGCCTCAAGCCATACAGCCCTTTCTTTTAAGTATTCTGAGAGCTTGGTATCATTTAGTTTTCTGATATATGAACATCCCCTGGCCACGGCGTCACTGTGTCCCCGGTGAGAACTGGTTATATAATCATCCGGATTTAAGGCGGCTACTGCCCCTACAGAGGTAGCCTCCTGGCCTATAGACAAATGGGTAGGTCCGAAATAATCAAACCCGGGCAAAGGTTCGTAAGCATTTAGTTTGATCTCGGCTATCATCTCCTCAATGCAGCGGGCCATGAGCATCTGTTCTAAAAGATTGATTAGTTCCTCCCGGGAGGTATTGCCTGAATCAAGTTCCTCTTGCAGAGAACAATTATACTCAAATGCCGGGATTTCACCGAATGTCAATTTCTCCGGCTGAAAAACACATTGGACTTCTATTTCCTTTACCACTTTCCTTTCCTCCTGAATAAGATGTAACCATTTAGCAGGTTAGCATGCCTTTTTTTATCTGTCAACTCTTTCTATCGTCTGGCCTTTCCATGCCTCAGCCTGGTCGTCGAACCTCCAGCCCGGCGTCTTTATTTCAAGCCTATCCTTGAACCCAAAGGTATCATTAGCTCCGGGATTATGCAAGAACATCCTATCCATTCCTGGAGGAAAAAGGATAATAGTGTAGGAACTTACCTCTCTTTCCTCCATCATCCTTCTCCTTTTTCTCAGACTTATCTTATCATAATCAAAGTTAAATGTGAAATAAAAAAGCCCGCCTTAAACGGGCCTTTCCCGATTCCATAACCTTCACCTTATTTTTCACATAGTTGTATTTCAGGGAACTATTCTAAATTGCTTTTGTAGCTCTGGTCAATAAAAGACTTATCAGCAATACCTGAATCCGTGACTTCCTGAAGATGTTTATCCCTCAAATACCAGTCCATTTCATGCCACCATGGAGAATAGTACGCTATTTGTTCTATTAGAGCCATAAACACGGTCCTCGTTTATTACTTGTATCTACTAAACATATACCATCTTTGATAACAAATGTCAACGTTTTTCTCCAGTTTTGTTTAATATCTCACCAGCTCCTTCTTCCGCCTGTAGAATATAAATCTCTGGATGAATTTTAGTCTCTTTCCAGTATTTTTCTTTAACTATCTCCTGAAATCTTTCCACCTTGCCTTCCTCCACCAGATTCACCGTGCAGCCGCCGAAGCCCGCTCCGGTCATCCGAGCACCTAAAACTCCATCTATGTTCCGGGCAATATCCACCATTAAGTCTAATTCCCGACAGCTTACTTCATAATTATCTTTCAGACTCTGGTGGGATTCATTCATCAGGCTTCCAAATCTTCTCAAATTACTCTCCTTGAGCGAAGCCACTGATTGCGTGACCCGCTCGTTCTCCTCTACGATGTGTTTACACCTCCTTTTAATCGTTTCGGGAAGGGAGTCTCCGTATTTCTCAAAATCCCTAACTGGGACATCGCGAAGAGCTTTAATCTCTGGTAAACGTTTCTTAAGATGAGAGACTCCTTCCTGGCATTCCCTCCTTCTCTTATTATATTCAGAGCCACTTAATTCTCTCCTGACCCCAGTATTACAAACGACTATTCTCAGGTGCTCTGGATTGGGGAGGGGCACAGGTTCATAGTCAAGGCTGCGGCAATCTAAAAAGAGAGCTTTGTCTTTCTTTCCCAGCAGGGAGACAAATTGGTCCATAATGCCACAGTTAACGCCAACAAACTCATTCTCAGCCTTCTGGCAGAGCTTAACTATCTCTACCGGCTCCATGGTGAAGCCGCTGAGCAACTGAAGACCAACTGCTGTGGCCACCTCGATTGCGGCTGAAGAACTAAGACCGGCTCCAATAGGAATATTTCCTTCCAGGACGATGTTCATTCCCGATAGGCTAATCTCCCTCTCCTGGAAAATGTAGATTACTCCCTTAACATAATTGGCCCAGCTCTCCTCAGTTTCATATTTTATCCCGTCTAAGGGAAATTGGTGAGATGATGAAAAATTATACGAATAAAGACAGACTGAATTATCCAGGCGGGGCTGGAAAGCCATGATCATCTCCTGGTTAATAGCGATGGGGAGAACAAATCCGTCATTATAGTCAGTATGTTCTCCAATGAGATTGACCCTGCCTGGAGCTCTGACCAGGGTAATCTTTCCTCCCCCAGCTCCAAAGATCTCCTTGAACTTGGCCTTAACCAACTGTGCCCTCTCTCCCGTTTTCAATACCATCCCCACCCAAAAAGCGAGAGTTCATCCATCCTTGTCTCCTCTTTCAGTCCAACCACTGCTTTATTATCTGTGGAGATTCTCTATTGCATGAAGGGGAACGGAAATGATCGGTAGATTACTGCTAAATGACATCGGGGATATCCTTATGCCAATTTGAGCGGGATATTTTTCGAGATAAAGATGCATACTGCGCAAGGTCTCTTTCTTGCAAGAAATGCGTATCGAATCTGACTTTTTATGAAAGCTTAACCATTCTTATCAAAAAGTTTCATTTCGCCACGTTTCATGCTTCTTAGACCTTATCTTCTCAAACCCCAATCTCTTTATTGCCTTTCTGAATTGGTTAAACGTGTATGAAGCCATATTTTACCTCGGTGAGCATTCTCAATTCCCAATCATTCTTACATGAAACAACCGCTTCAACATAAGGCAAATGGTGAGCTCTGTTTGGACTTTTAGAATAAACATCAAAATCCCCCATATATTCATGAGCGTATTCCTTGATTTCTTCTAACATGTCATCTGCCGTTGTTTCCGGGGTCTTCATAGAAGTTACCAAATCTAACTCTGGGCATAAAGCACAATACTTGTTTTTATCCTTGGCTAAAAGGATGGATAATTTACATTCCTCCACCATTATTCTGGGATGGGGTGAAATTATCCCCACAGCATTTAGCTTTTTCATCTGATGATCACCTCCTAACCTTCCTCCACCAAACCATTTTTTCTAATCGGCATGGTCAAATCGCGACTTGTTTATTACTATAACACATCACGGAGACTTTAGCAAAAAATGACACTTTATTTTTCGGTGGGACTAAGGGGGCTACGGTCATAATCTTTTTAGCCTGCTCTGGATACTTAGCAATGAACTTTAACTCATCATTAGTGAGTGGCTTTTGAGTATGGACATTAGCATAGCGAGTTAACTCTAAGATT
>JAGMAN010000107.1 GCA_023130215.1 bacterium | reverse complement strand
AAACGGACTAACCAGGAGGGAATGGGAGAGTCCATATAACGTAAAGAAACATGACTAACTTCCTTAATTCTCTGGAGGGTGGAAGTAAAAATATCCTCTCCTTTAATCAGAACAAAGACATCTGGCTTTTCCTTTCCGGTTAAATCCACCATCAATTCCTGCATCTCCCGGTTGCCATGTTCTTCCCGTTCAGCCCGGTAATCAAAAGGAACTACCTCATGCCCAAGCTTCTCCAACGCCTTCTTCATAAATGAGACTGTGGAGGTAGGCTTGCTTAGAGATCCAGCTAAAACAATCTTCATCGCCTTATATAGCTAGAGTTTCCGGTCTTTCTATACATGGTCTGTTCCTTATGTAATCGCACAAATAAAAATCCCTGACGCAAACGTCTTTGAGAGGAAGCATTCTAAGTAATACCAGAATGGGCTAGCATTGTCACGTCGCACAGGTTGCTCTTGGATAACTTTGAATCCTGCTGTTTCCACCTTCCTCCTAACAGTGTCAAAAGTATAATCACGAACATGCACATCTCTTTCCGAATACTTTCCCCTCAATAGCCTAATTCTATTCCTGATGTAAGCAATATTGGGCGTGGTTAAAAGAAGCCGGCCACCTTTTTTCAGGATCCTATGACAGCTTCGCAAAAAAGTGACATCATCAATCATGTGCTCAAGGATTTCCGAGGCCACAGCTACGTCAAATGAATTATCTGCCCATGGAAATTCCTCAGATAAATCAAAAGCTACAAAGTTCAGAGTTGGATATTTGGCCCTGGCAATTTTTATAACTTCGGGAAGGTCAACACTTATTACCTCATTGCCTCTGTCTGCTATTTCCTTGCTTAGGCCACCATCATTACAACCCAGATCTATAATTTTTTCTCCATGCCCAATATGTTCCATTATTGCGACAACACGAGAGCTCTGCTTCTTTACTGCCTCGGTTGACTCGCTACTGCCCTTTATGGAATAAATCATTTCTTGCTTTCTTATCCACTTATCCACGAGTCACTGTCTCCAATTGCTTCTTAGCCAGCACCCTGATTCTATTCCCAGCACCAAAAGACTGGAACCTTTCTACATGGCCATTACCTCTAAAATTCTCTTTGTCACCTGTTTCCAGCTTAGCTCTCTCTCTGCTCTCTTCCCTCCCTGTCTCCCCAGCCTCTCGGCGAACTCCCGGTCAGTAAGGATTCTTGTCAGGGCATTGGCTATCTCCACAACATTCAGCGGGTTAACCAACAGCCCAGTTTCCCCGTTAATAATTGCATCTTCCACCCCACCGCTTCTTCCCCCGATGACTGGTTTCCCGCAGGCATTGGCTTCTAAAAAAACAATACCGAATCCTTCTACATCTCCTTCCTCCTTAATCTCGTAACTGGGCATGATGAAGACCTGGCAGACATTATAATAGAGAGGCAATTGCTCATCGGTGACCCTGGTAACGAAGATAACTTTATCCTGGAGCCCTAAATCGTGAACGAGTTTCCTTAAATGAACTTCTTCTGCCCCTCTACCAACGATCAAGTAAACAGCATTAGGAACTTTCCTTAAAACATTCGGCAGGGCCCGAATCACATTAGCATGCCCTTTCCGCCGAACCAGGTGTGAAACTGTTAGAATTACCTGACGACCGAAAAGATGGTGCTTTTTCAAGACTGCGGCTGCGTCGAGATCCGGTCTGAATCTTAAAGAGTCCACGCCGGGAGGGATGACCGTTATCTCTTTTTCCTCGATTCCAAGCTCCAAAAGTCCTTCCTTGGTGAAGTGGCTGATGGTAATTATCCTCTTCGCTCTCTCCAGGCTGCTACGAATCCGCTTCTTCCTGCCAGCAATCAGGATCTCCGCTCCATAGATAACCGGATAGTAGGGAAGCAACCAGGCTCGATTTGCCCAGGAGGCCAAAGCGGCATAATCTGCTCGGTGGGCAACGAGTATCTTTTCCACTCTATACTTTCTTAACGTCCAGAAGAATTTAGGATAAAGCAATATCTTTTTATCCACCCTGATTGTCCTGAACTCCTGCTGGCTATCGAACTTCCGGTCGCCTTTTATGTGAGGAGCAAGGACAGTCACTTCCTCTCCTAAGGCAGAAAGGTTCTTTGCTACCTGGTAAGAATAAGTTTGAATCCCTCCTACATCAGGCGGGTAATCATTAGCGCACAATAGTATTCTCATTGTCCTTTTGCTATGATTTCGTTGTAAACTTGCAAGGTTTTCTCTGCGTTCTTGGTCAGGGTGAATTTCTCTGACAGGAGCCGGGCGTTTCTTCCCAGTTTACTTCTAAAGTCATCATCAAAACTCATCCTGATTTTCTGGGCAATTTCCTCCGGGTCCATAGGATTATTTAAGAGGAGTCCATTTTCCCCCTCGGCAATTATCTCGGCTGCTCCAGCGCATCTACTTATGATAATCGGCAATCCACTGGCTAAAGCTTCCAGGCAGACATTGCCAAATGGTTCATATAGAGTAGGCAGTACGAAGATATCAGCAGCAGCATAAAAATTCCTTGTCTCAGTCGTGCCACCGACAAAGATTACTTTTCCATCTAAACCCAGTCTCCTGACTAAACGAGAATAAGGCCTTTTTCTATCTTTTCCTACTATCAGGAGTTGGACATTCTTCCTATCCAATAAAGCTACTGCTTCTATTAAATAACTTAACCCCTTGCGACGCTGTCCCGAGCCAGCGAAAAGAATAACGAAATCATCTTTGCCGAGATTAAATTGCTTTCGGGCACTGCCTTGCAATAGTTCCCTATTAGCAGGATTAAATTCCTCACTATCCACTCCGTTATAAATTACGGTTATTCTCTCTGGGTTAACCTGATAGCTTCTTATAATTTCTTCCTTGCCTATCTTAGCAATGGCAATTATTTTCTTGCATTTCTTGAAAATCCTCCTTTCTAAAAACAGGAGGGTTAAATGTAAAGGGTTAAGTCTAATCATCATTCGGCCCAACCTGTTCGAAGCTATCTTGAGGGAATGACTCAGCCATTCCCGATGGCATCCGTCACCAGCACGATATACATCCTGATAGAGCGTGCGGTCGAAGCTGTGAATGATATCAAACCTATCTTTCTTTAACTGCCGGCGGCTGAAAAGAGCAAAACTCAAAGTTTTCAGGAATCCGGCTCCACCAAAGATGGGGACGCGGTGGAAAGTGATGGGATTTACTGAGTTATTGACTTTGTTAAGTTGGGGAACAAGCTTATGTTGGCCGGCTTTATTGAGCTGATTGGGGACGTTGAGTTTTCTTAGTCGATTGAGCTGATTGACTTCATCCTCGCAGGTGTGGGCGAAAATGTGCACCTGGTGACCTCTTCTGGCCAGCTCCTGACTCAAATGATAGACATATCTTTCCGCTCCTCCATATTTATGATAGTTCTGTCTGATGAGGGCAATCTTCATTTTTTCTTTCTTTTCTTCAGTATCCGTTTCTGTATGGCCCAGAGGTATCTGTCCTTGCGTTCTCTCAAATGTCTATCTCGTCCAATATAAGCATGGAAGAACCTCAACCATTTATCCATAGTAACTGGTTGCGGCCAGGACAGATGAAGACGAGCCAATTCTCTAACCCTCCCGGATGGATGAATCTTTCCCACAAAGCGGGAACTCTCAAAGTCAATGAAATAGAGACGCAATTTCCCATCTCCTAATTTTTCCATCAGGATGTTCTTAATATTAAGGTCACCGTAAAAAAATCCCCGGTCATGCCCTTTTTTGATGAATTTAGCCAGACTTTCGATAACCTGGTACTTTTTCTCATCAGCCGGGCCAGCAAGGTAATCAGTCAGATTGATGGCTCCAAGAATTTCCTGAGTGATGAGGAAGCTATCTTTCACTATCCTGAATCTCCTGCGCTCCCCGGCAGCTAAAGGGAGAGGGGTGCCCAGGCCCATCTGGAGGATGCGGTTAGCTATCTTCCATTCCCGGATGGCTCTTCCTGAACGGAAAATCTCCTTGCCCTTTTCTATGAACCGGCGATATTTATGATGCTTCAACACAACTGTCTCCCCAGTCCCCTCCCGCTTAATAAGAAGGGAAACGAGAGTAGCTTTACCATTTCCCTCTAAAATATGGGCCTGTG
>JAGMAN010000106.1 GCA_023130215.1 bacterium | reverse complement strand
ATCATCTTGTATTCTACGCAGTGTCGCAAGTCCCTGAGACCTGGCCAAATAAGCTCCAGCTATCCCTGTAAGAATAACAATAGCTAAAGTATAGCTAACTCCTATACATTGCCCAAGCCTTATTAAAAGAACCAGCTCCACGATTGGAACTATAGTAAATAGTAAGATTAGGTATCCTAGCATTATAAGCCGTAGTAATTTTTTGTGGGAAATCTGGGCGGCTACATTTTGGTCAGGAGGGTTTTGGTAGCATTGGTAATATCTTTTGCTTTGAGGATGGCTGAGGCAACGGCTATGACATCTGCTCCTGCCCAGTTCACATCTCGTATGTTAGTCTTACTTATGCCTCCTATAGCTATCAAAGGGAGCTTAACGGATTTCTTAACCTCACTGATTTTCTTAGCTCCCAGAGGCGCTTCAGCATCCTTCTTGGTTTGGGTTACGAATATGGGACCAAGTGAAATGTAATCTGCCCCCTCTTTCTCAGCCTGAACGGCTTCTTGGACATTGTGAGTAGATGCCCCAATTATTCTTCCTTCCCCCAGCAGCTTCCTCGCTTCCGGGATGGGCAAGTCTTCCTGACCTAAGTGCACTCCATCTGCTCCGGTCGCCGCGGCGATGTCAACTCTATCATTGATTATAATCTTCATATTTTCCAATGACTTATCTTTCTTTAGCTCAGAAACAACTTTAACTATCTCCCGGGCACTTCCTTTCTTATCCCGCCATTGAATAACCTTAGCTCCGGCTGAGGCTACCGCCCTGGCTGCATCAGCCGGGTCCCTATTGCCTATCAACTCTCTATCTATGATGACGTATAACTTCCACTCTATTATTGCTTTTCGCCTCTTCCACGCTACAGTCTTCTTTCCAACCTCCTTCTCCAATGAATAGAGTTGAAATCTAATATCCTTAAAGTTCTCCCCGAGCTTAGAATCTACGATCTTTGAGAACTCCTCTAAGGCCCTTATTGCCTCTTCAGCCCGGCGCATGTTTACCCTGACGATCTCCTCATATCCAGTTCTTTTTCCCTCTTCTTCATGGTAAGCCCGTCGGCCTACATCCTCTTCACTGTTACGGGCTGAGAGAAGGTCACAGTTTGGAAAAGTTCTCAGGGTGCAAGTGATGTCATGACGAATACCCTTTAGCTGAGAAGTCAGGCCTGGCTCTTCTAAGACGAACCTGATTGCTTCCTCCACCACTCTCAAACCTTCCCGGGCCCGGTTAGCATTGGCGTCAATGATTCGATATAGCTTTCTACGGTCCACTATTTGATCTCTGCTTCCCGCCTGACTTCTTCCTCTTTCTCCTTCACCTCTTCATGAGCAATCTTGGTTATCAGAACCTTAATAGCCACGATGTCTCTTATCCCCAGGACATCCTCCACATATTTCTTGATTGTCTCCTGTATCCTGCTGCTGGCTTCGGGAATACTCAGATTTGGCCCCAGGGTAATCCGATTATGGATCTCCAGTCCTTCCTTGGTGGCTATCACCTCGGGGTGCATCTCCTTTACCTCTTCTAACTTTCCTCCCAATCTCTTGACGAAGTCCTCAATGGCATTGAAGGTGACCCTAACTTCCCCTTCCGGGTTCTGAAAGGCCATTGATGGCTCCCTGGTAAATTTCCTCAGAGCCAGGTAAAGCAGTGAGAACCCCATGGCTAACGAGATAATCCCGGCTATCCCGGTAATCACCTTCGTCTCTTCCAGCGGCTTAATAAAGCTGGCCATCTGCTCAATGGAGGTAACTCCTATAGCCAGGCAAACAAGATATACCCCCACAGCCACCAGAACCACAATAGAAACAGCTGTGCTTAACCCTCTCATCTCTTCCTCCTTTCTTTTTTTACCCTTTACTCTCCTCTCGCCAATAAATGTTCTACAAAGTCAGTGGAAAAGTCCCCATCTATGAAATCAGGGTCAGATAGGATGGCCCGGTGAAATGGAATTGTCGTCTTTACTCCCTCAATGACACATTCCTCCAGGGCCCGCCCCATGCGCTGAATAGTCTCATCCCTGGTCCTCCCATGAGTAGTCAGCTTGGCGATCAGGGAATCGTATAAGGGAGGGATGACATACTCCGGATAGATATGGGTATCAACTCTCACTCCCGGACCACCGGGCATGTTATAAGCAGTTATCTTCCCGGGACAGGGGGCGAAATTATCATCCGGGTCCTCTGCATTAATCCGGCACTCAATGGCTGAACCCCGCCATTCAATATCCTCCTGGCCATATCCTAACTCTTCTCCACTGGCCAATCTAATCTGTTCCTTGACTAAATCTATCCCGGTGACCAATTCCGTTACCGAGTGTTCCACTTGAAGCCTGGTATTCATTTCCAGAAAATAGAAATTCTTATCCTTATCCAGGAGAAACTCCATTGTCCCCAGGCTGGTATAGTTTACCGATCTGGCTCCTCTTAGAGCCGCTTCGCCTATTTTTCTTCTAAGCTCTTCGTCAACGGCCGGGGAAGGAGATTCCTCAATGAGCTTCTGATAACGTCTCTGAATAGTGCAGTCTCTTTCTCCTAAGTGAATAATGTTTCCGTGTTCATCGGCCAAGATCTGGAATTCGATGTGGCGGGGGGACCCAATATATTTCTCCAGGTAAACATCTGCCCTCCCAAAAGCTGATTCGGCCTCAGCCTGAGCCATGAAGAGAGCGTTGACCAGGCTTACCTCATTGTGGGCAATTCTCATGCCTCTTCCTCCACCCCCGGCGGCTGCCTTGATGATAACCGGGTAGCCAATCTCGCCTGCAATCTTCACCGCTTTTTCTTTATCCTTCACTATCCCGGAACTACCCGGGATAATGGGAAGTCCACTTTTGTGCATGGTCTCCCGGGCTAAAACCTTATCTCCCATCCGTCTTATCACTTCAGGCAGGGGACCAATGAACTTTATCCGGCAGGATTCACAGATCTCAGCAAAGTGAGCGTTCTCTGCCAAAAAACCGTAGCCAGGATGAATAGCCTCCACATCAGTGATTTCAGCCGCACTGATGATGCTGGGTATGTGCAGATAACTGGCCGAACTTTCTCCCCGGCCAATGCAGATGTCCTCATCAGCATAGCGCACATGAAGTGAGTCCCTATCTGCCTCCGAATGAACAGCCACCGTTTTTATCCCCAGCTCCTTACAGGCCCTGATTATCCGCAGGGCTATCTCGCCTCGATTGGCAATGAGAATTTTACTGAACATAATTAATGTGGTTTTACCAGGAACAGTGCCTGGCCATATTCTACGGGGTGACCGTTCTCCACTAATATCCTAACAATTTTCCCTTTTATCTCCGCTTTTATCTCGTTCATCAACTTCATAGCCTCAATGATGCAGATGACCTGACCTTCTTCTATTTCATCTCCCTCTTCTACGAAAGGCTTGGCCTCGGGAGAAGGAGTTCTATAGAAAGTTCCCACCATTGGGGAAGATATCTCCGCTAAACCTTTCTCTTCTTCTTTCTTAGCCTCTTCTGAGAGAGCGGGGACGACTCTTTGGACCACTGCCTCCTCTGCTATCTGAGGAGCACCTACCACCTCAGGGGCACGTCCCTTCCTCAACCTTATCCTGACTTCCTCTCTCTCTAAATCAAGTTCGCTGATGTTAGCCTCTTCAAAGATAGCAATGATTTCTTTCAATTCCTTTAAATTCATTTTTCAGACCCTCTCTACATATTCCCCGGTGCGAGTATTAACTCTAACCAGGTCTCCTTTATTTACAAACAGGGGCACCTGGAGGACTGATCCTGTCTCCAGGGTTGCAGGCTTTGAGCCTCCACTAACCCTGTCTCCCCGAAGGCCGGGCTCGGTCTCAGTCACAGTCAATTCAACGAAGAGAGGCAGTTTCATCCCCACCAAACTCCCTTTATGCATCAAGGCATCAATAAGCAGGTTTTCCTTCAAATATTTTGCTACCTCTCTTAGCTCAGCCTTACTTACAGTCAACTGCTCATAGTTAACCACGTCCATGAAGTAGAATAGAGCATCCTCCCGATAGAGGTACTCCATCTTCTTCTCCTCAAGGATAGCCTGGTTTACTTTCTCTCCCGCCCGGAAGGTCTTATCAGAAACATAGCCGCTCTTAAGTTCCTTCAATTTGGTCTTGACATAGGCTCCTCCCCTACCCAACTTGGCATGTTGGAATGAGATGATTTCATATAATTTATTCTCTAACTCAATAGTCATTCCCGTTTTGAAATCAGCCGTAGAAATCATTTCTCTAAAGACTTGGCCCGCTTTATTCATATCTTCTTAAAATTGGAACGGGGCGGGCTACCCCGCAATCTTTAATTAAAACGCCAAGCGTTTTAATTATGCGGCCCTTCGGGTGGATTACTTTAAGTAATCCAGGTAAGGTGCTTGACTAAGGATGCGACAGCCATCCTCAGTCACCATAACTACATCCTCTATTCTCACCCCTCCCCATCCGGGTAGATAGATAGCTGGCTCTACCGTGAAAACCATTCCTTTCCGGAGCAACTGATGGTTATTAGCCCTGAGCCCCGGTTCTTCGTGAATGCTCATCCCCAAACCGTGGCCAAGGCCATGACCAAAGAACTTTCCATAGCCAGCTCGCTGGATGACTCCTCGGGCCAGCGCATCTATAGATGATACTTTAACCTCAGGCCGAATATGTTTGATGGCTCTACTCTGAGCTCTCAGAACGGTGTCATAGATTCTTCTCTGCTTGGCTCGTATTCTACCTAAAACAACTGTTCTTGTCAAGTCAGAATGGTATCCCTCATAAACGGCTCCCATATCAATTAAGATAAATTCTCCTTCCGCTATTTTCTTTCTAAAAGGCCTGGCATGGGGAAGAGCGGATCTGGAGCCAGAGGCAACAATGGTATCAAAGGCAATCTTATCCGCTCCCTCTTGCCGAATAAGGTAATCTATCTCAGCAGATACCTCTTTCTCCTCCATGCCAGGCTTAAGAATATTAATAATCCGAGCAAAAGCTCTGTCAGCAATCTCCACGGCTCTCTGAAGATAGGCTATCTCTGAGCTATCTTTAACCAGTCTCATCTCCTCCACCAGCCCCTTCACAGGGATAAACTCAACTCCTTTAAGTTTTACGTTGAGAGCTTGATACTGGTAAAAGCTAACCGAATCCCCTTCAAAGCAGAGCCTTTTAATACTCATCTTTTTCAACAATCTGGCCAGAGCCTCAGGCAGGGAATCTTTCATCCTGATTAACTCAAACTCTCCTGCTTCCTCCTTAGCTTGCTGAAGATAACGAAAATCTGTTACCAAGACTTGCTCCTTCGCCGTCACCAGCAAAGCGCCAGCCGTTGCGCTGAAGCCACTGAGGTAGCAGAGATTTTTTAGGTTGGTTATCAAGAAGGCTTCAATGCCTTCTTTTTTCATCCGCCTTTGTAGTTTTGATATTCTTATTGGCTTAACTTTTTTAGCCATATCCTGACCTGTTTTAGAGCTGGGTCCGATAGTTCCTGGTCAAGCTCCACAGCTTTTTTATACTGTTTTTGGGCTTCTTCCTTCCTCCCGGTGAGCTGGTATACCCGGCCAAGGAAAGCACGATAACGAGCTTTGGTCGGGTAACATAGAACCGCCTCCTCAAACTCAGAAATGGCTCTCTTGATAAGGGCTTTATCCTTACCCTTGGCCTTATCCCAGAGGATCTTTCCTAAGGTGCTATGATAGTGGGGCATAAAGGGATTACATGTAATGGCTTTTTCATACTCTGCTATAGCCTTGTCTATCCACAGTCGCTCATCAGCCTCCTTTAAACTCGTTCTCTTATAGAAATTCCCCCTCTTCTCATAGATACTGCCCAATTGATAGTGATAGGTGCTATTCTTAGGATTGAAAGTTAGTGCTTGTTTCAGCTCTTCCTCTGCTTTTGTGAGGAACACCGAGTAAAGTAATTTTGCCATTTCCTTATAGGGTAATCTCAAGAATTCGTTTATAGATTTTGCGTTCTCGGGTTTAATTCCCAATCCAGAAGCCGCTTTCTCCATGTCTTCCTGGCTGAACCGGGCAACCTTTCCCTGGAAAAGGGTGCTCTTCAATGGAAAACTTTGACTACTGATAGCCCCCTTCAATTGCCTGTAACTTTCCTTTGGCAACTCTCGCTGGGCCTGTAGGTAGTTATTAGCCCGGGAAAAATGATTTTCAGCCAACATGGGCCTCCTTACAATTAGCATGGCCGCCGTCATAGCTAATATGATTATCACAACCCCAACTATTCTACTATGAGCAAGAATCTTTGCTTTCCATTGGCGTCTACCTTCTCCATAGCTCGTTGTCAGTGCCAAAAATAACCAGACATTCATGGCTATGCCAGGAACATAAAGGTCAAAATCCACTAAACTATGAATTAAGAAAGCCACCACTCCTACATAACAGCCAACGGCCACCGCCGCTTCTGTTCCACGCAACCTGTTAATAAGTCTCCATCCCCTCTTTAGAAAAACTATCCAGAGCCAGAGGAAGGAGACTATTCCCAAGATTCCCATCTCAGTCCAGACTTGCAGATAATTATTATGAGCTAACTGCACCTCTCTGCCCTGGGGAAGTTTATACTTAGCGTAAAGCGTTCCGAAAGTTCCCAGGCCGGAGCCAAAGACAGGGTAATCCCTGAGCATACCAAGTCCTGCCTTCCAATAATCAACCCGGACAGTTAGCGAGCCGAAGAATCCTTCCAGGTGATTGAAAGGTTCATGCTCAAGCAAAAATTCTCTAATGGCCGGAAAGAGAAAGGGGATAATGAGGATGAGAAGAAAGATAAGAATAAGAGGGCCGTATCTGCGAATTTTTTCTCGGTAGTCGCAACCTTTAGATTGCATTTTCCTGCACAAAAGAATGGCAAAGAGGAAGATCATAGAAAGAAAGGCGGCTACCCACCCTCCTTTTGAATAGGTGAAGTACAGGCATAATCCACCGCTTACCAGGGTAAGCCCAGACAATATTCTCATCCACTTCGATTGAGCATAGATGAGGAAGCAGAATGCCAAAGGGAAGACTAAAGACAGGTATCCAGCTAAGGCAGGTGGATAGACGAAAGTGGAGAAGACCTTATGCGTCCCCAGGCGTGACATAAATTGGGATGAAAATTGGCCGGAATGGTAAATCCGCACCCACTCCCGGGTCTCTTCCAAGGCGATGTAATTCTGGTAGATACCATAGAGGCTGACTAAAATAGCAACCGCGAGGATGGTTGAGATTACAGCCGTTATTTCTTTCCTTTCCCGAAGGATGTTGATGAACAAATAGTAAAGGAGTGGATAGCTCATAAACTGGTAGAACTGCTCAAGGCTTGCCTGGCGATGAACAGTTTTAATAGTAGATACGATTAGGGCAATAGAGAAAGCCAAAATGGGAAGGTCTAAGGGAGTTTTAAGGAAGGTAATCCTCCCTTCAAGTACCATGCGCAGGAGCCAGACGCCGATAAGGAAGAGAATCAAGAGTTGGAAATAGGTATTTGACCACTTCCAGGTTATCCCCGAGATAAGTGGTCGGAAGAAGATGAGAATGAGCAATCCTGAGAAGATTATGAGGGAGGCAACTCTATGGGCCGATGTCTTTTTAGATTTATCCTGCACCTTTTTACCCTGCACTGGCGCCCCTGCCAGCCGGTATTTCTCTTCCTTTATCTATTCTCTCTCGTTTCTCTCCCTAATTTCTCTCCGTACATCACTCTCTCTGATTACCCTTACTTCCAGCCACCTCTAAGAAGATGATCAGCCCAAAGATGGCCAGTGCCTGGACCAGTATGACTACACCTCCAGCTATTTTCACCGACTTAAGCAAAGTAGCATTAATACCCACACAGAAAGTAGCCAAATAGACCAGAAGTACAGCCTGCCTCTGAGTCAGCCCCAAGCCAACTAAGCGATGGGAGAAATGCCTTTTGTCAGCGCCAAAGATTGGGTCCCCTCTCCTCCACCTTATGAGGATAACTGAGAAGGTATCAAAGAGTGGAACTCCTAAGATGAGAAGTGGCATAATTAGGGGGAGCGGGGTTGGACTGGCTTCTGTATAATAGGTGCTAAGTACAGTCAAAGTAGCCAGGATAAAACCAATGAACATGCTTCCGGCATCTCCCATGAAGATAGTGGCTGGATGGAAATTATAGGGGAGAAAGCCCAGGAGGCTCCCGGCAAAGACTAAGAGTATGGCACTGACAAAGAACTGTCCTTGCTGTAAGGCTACGGAGAAGAAGATAATAGAGGCGATAGCGGCCACTCCGGCAGCCAGACCATCCATGTTATCCAATAGGTTCAGAGAGTTTGTAATTCCTACCACCCAGATAATAGTAATAGGTATAGCCAAAAAACTTGGCAGGAATAAAGTCACCTTAATTCCAAAGAGAATTAAAAGGAAGCTGATCAGAAACTGCCCCATCAATTTAATCTTGGGAGAGACCTCTTTAAGGTCATCTAATAGCCCCAATATGAGGATAAAAGTGCCTCCCAGGAGAATGGCTAAGAGCCTCTGGTGGGTAATGGCCACTCCGGCTAAGCGATTTCCAATTACTTGCGGCAAAAGGTTCATTAATTGTGGCTTCTGCCTCAAGAGGGCTACTACTGCTAAGTTAGCTAAAATGGTCAATGTAAAGGCCAGATAGATGGCCACTCCCCCCAGAAGCGGCTTTGCTGTGAGGTGCAGTTTTCTTCCCTGTGGCCTGTCCAAGAGAGAGAATCTAATGGCTACCCTTCGGACTAAGGGAGTAAAGGCAAGAGAAAGGATAAGAGAAAAACAAAATATATAAACGTAGACCCAGTTCCACATAATATAACCCTCACTTCGCTCGGGAAGTAGCGAGTAGCAAGAAACGAGTAGAGAGATTTTTTATTCTCGCTGCTTGCTATTCTCTGCTCGCTACTCTTGTTTGACTGACTGGATGATTTTCTTCAGCATATCATCTAACTTCATCTGTGGCCAGTAGCCAATCAGATTGCCCGCCTTACTGATATCCGGAACCCGATGCCTCATATCTTCAAATCCCTCCTGGTAAGCTTTCTCATAAGGAATATAAACGATCTCTGACCGGCTATTGGTTAGCTCCCTTATCTTCTTAGCCAACTCACATATGGTGATTCCCTCCCCGCTACCCAGGTTAAATATCTCCCCTACTGCCTTCGGATGATTGGTCAGCTCAGTCATAGCTTTTACTACATCAGCGACATAGGTGAAACTTCGTGTCTGCTTACCATCACCATAAATGGTTATTGGTTCTCCACTCAGGGCCTGTTCTATAAAACGGGGAATGACCATTCCATACCTTCCCGTCTGTCGGGGTCCGCAGATATTGAAGAGCCGGACGATAACCACTGGCAATCTCTTCTCCCGATAGTAAGCCAGGGCTAAAAATTCATCCAATGCCTTGGTGCAGGAATAGCTCCACCTGCTTATAGTGGTCGTCCCCAATACCCTGTCATCTTCCTCCTTAAAAAGACCATTTTCTTTCTTCCCATATATCTCGGAACTGGAGGCAAGAAGCACCTTCTTCTTGTCCTTACTGGCAAGCTCTAAGACATTCTCTGTCCCCCGCACATTTATCTGCATAGACTTAAGTGGGTGGTCAATGATAAACTTCACTCCAACAGCCGCGGCTAAATGATAAACAATGTCACATTCATCAACCAAGCCTTTCATCAGTTCATAGTTTAAGATAGTGCCCTCAACAAACTTGAAATTCTTATTACTCTCCAGGTGCTTGATATTCTTCCTCCGCCCGGTAGATAAGTCATCTATGACGGTAACCTCATCTCCCCTTCTCAGAAGTTCCTCGCAAAGATGGGAGCCAATAAACCCCGCTCCACCGGTAATCAAGGCTTTCATCTCAGGAGTCCCTCATAAACACCAGCGATTCTATCCACCATCATTTCAGCTCTAAAATTGGGATCAACTAATCTCCTTCCAGTTTCACCCATTCTCCTTGCTTTTTCTTTATCTCCTAAAAGTCTTACTATTATCTCAGCTAACTTCCTTGAGTCCCTGGCTGGAACTAAATAGCCGGTCTCACCATCCATGATTACCTCTCTGGCTCCATCAATATCAAAGGAGATGACTGGTTTTCCAGAAGCTAAGGCCTGGGGCAACGCCCGGGCCAGTCCTTCCCGTAAGGAGGTATGGACGACAATGTCCATAACGCTCAATAGCCCTGGAATCTCCTCCTTGGGCACCAGCCCAGTGAAAATGACGTTTTCCCTTATGCCCAAATCCTGTGTCTGCCTTTCCAATCTCTCCCTTAAGATTCCATCACCTACTAAGAGAAATCTTGCCTTTGGATAAACCTTCACTATATGGGCAGCTGCCTCCAATAAATATTTATGCCCCTTCAAATGAAACAGCCTGGCTATCTTACCCACCACGGGAGCATCTTCTTCTATCCCTAACTCTCTTCTCTTTTTAGCCGCTTCCACGCCGGGCCCTACCTCCATCTGCTTTCTTTCATCCGCAACCTCAACTTCTCGCCCTAAGAACTTATCCAGTTCCATCCCGCTGTAAATGGTAACAAACTTCTCCCTCGGAGCAATCTTAGCAGTTAAGGCTTTCTCAGTCATCACTTCTGCTACCGTAATTATTTTATCCGTGAAAATACCCGCTAATCTTTCACAAAGGACATAAAAACGATTTAACCACTTATTCTGATATTCATGGAAGGGCAGACCGTGAATGGTATGAACTATCACCTTAATCCCAGCCAGTTTGGCAGCCAGCCTTCCTAAGATTCCAGCTTTAGTGCTATGCGTATGCACTATATCATAATTTCCCCTCTTAATCAACCGGTATAATTTGATGAATGTCACCAAATCCTGCCATGGGTTAATTTCCCGCCTCATTTCCGGAACCATAATCAAATTGATTCCCCTACCCTTTGCATCCTTCACCAGGCTCCCTTCCGGTCCAATGGGCGGCCCGCTAGCCAAGTCCACCTCATACTCCGCATCTTCATTCCTCTTGCTTTTCCCCTTCATACTACCTTCCTTCTTCCTCCTCTTATTCAACCCATCCACCGTCAAAATAGTATTCTCCTGCGCCCCTCCCAAAATCAGCCGGGTTATGATATGCAGGATTCTTATCTTTCCCACTTAGATCTTCACCTCTTTCTCAATCCTTAAACTTATATTTAACCAATGTCCACACAGCTACAACTCCATCTGTCCATCTTATTTTCTTGCCTTCCTCCAATTTCCGAGGATTATATGATATGGGAACTTCCTTTATCTTATAGCCTAACTTACAAACTTTTGCTGTTACTTCCGGGTCAAATTCGAATCCGGCACACTCTAACTTTATCTTCTTCAGAACATCAGCACGAAATGTTTTGTAACAAGTTGATTCATCCGTTAGCCTTGTACCATATAACCTGTTTGTTAACCAGCTTAAGAATCTGCCTCCCCAATAGTACCTGAAATATGAGCGCTTATTATTTCTCAAATTACGCGACCCATAAACGACCGATGCTTTCCCCTCAACAATTGGCTCTATCAATCTATGGTAGTCATCCGGATTATATTCTAAATCTGCATCTTGAATAATGATTATATCTCCAGTAATATATTTAATCGCCGTTCGAATAGCTGCTCCCTTACCCATATTTCTCTCATGATAAAATACCTTGATATCATTATTTTTCTTCCCTATCTCTTTTAATATTTCAGTGCTTCCGTCAGAAGAGGCATCATCAACTATTATGATCTCCTTATCTAAATTAACTGCCTCCACCCTTTTGAAGATCTCCCTTAAAGTCCTCATCTCATTATGAATAGGAATTATCACCGATAGCTTTCTCATAATGTTCCCTTCAAACAGATGTATAATATGGAGAGGCCAACTGGTGGGCTGATTATCCTTTCCAATCTTGCCCCCAGAGGCACAAATTTATCAAGGAAATGGATGTGTCTTTGTGGATGAACCAATTTTCTTAGGATTTTTCCGTGTAGAATCCAGACTGGTATTCCGAGAAGGTTCAGGTAAGATTCCTCATGGATAATGAAACCACACTTTAACAGTCTTCTCTTTAATTCGATTTTCTCGTATCTTCTATAGTGACGATTAGTCTGATCAATCGTTCCGTATAACCTCTCAAATGCTGGCACCAGCAAAATTAATTTGCCTTTATTATTCAAAATCTGATACATGTTTCTCAGTGCCTTACTGTCATCCCTGATATGCTCTAAGACATTTATACAGATAATAGTATCGATTCTGTGCCTGTTAAGTTCTAATACTTTATCACTAGATACATCGTAGTTAAGAGCTTGAAAATTAGTCTCTTGTGAGAACCTATCCTTGATAATATCTAAGCACTCATCAGAAATGTCAATAGATATAACCTTCTCCCTGTCAATGAAAAATTGGGTCATATTTCCAATTCCACAACCAACCTCCAGAATTCTCTGTCCTATGTAAGGCTTGATATTACTGAATATCCAATTATTATAATTTGGAGCTAACGACATTGCATTTAGGTTTTTTAAAGCATCTCTCATTTAACTATATCTCCCTTGATGCGGTTAACGCGCTTAATAGCTAACCACAATCCGTGAGCAGCAAAGATAATGACGAAAGGCATAATCGGAGCTCGATACCTTATCGAGGCCAGGAAGACCATATGTAATAAAGTAAAGTATGCAATTAACAGATAGAGCATCAGGCTTTTTCTCCATATTTTCCAAGATAGAAGCATTCCTACAATGCTAAACGGTAAGATTAGACCATATGATGAGAGGCTAATAATCTTATCTCTTGGCCTGGAATACTGACGAGCATTGGGAATAACATTCCAGAACCTTATAAACTTAACTCCCATTAACTTAACAAATCGTGTAGGATTATGTTTAATGAGTTTAATTGCTACTCTGGCTAAGTAACGGTCCTGCTCAATTTCAGACAACCCATTAATCTCCTCTGGCCAGTATTGGCAGGGTCCTCCCATTGATTGTGGATTATTTCCCTCCCAGAGAACTTTTCCACTGACAGCAGTGACTGGAACGAATCGACGAAAGACGAGGTAATTTCGAATGGTCCACGGAGCTATGGTTATGGCAAAGAACAGGAATAGAATTCCCACGTTCCTTACTGTGGCTATCCCTTTAGCTTTCAATGTCACTACTATTCCAACGGAAGCAATGAAAAAAAAGCCTAACATCGCTGGTCTGCACAGGCTAGATAATCCCAGCAGAATTCCAGCAAGAACGAAATTTTTGGGGTGCGGATTCTCAGCAGCTTTTATGAAGTATAACATAACTAAGACTATTAGAAAAATGAACAGCGTTTCCGTCAATTCAAAGCCGGTATAATAGATAAAGAAGGGATAAAAGGCACAAATGAGGGAAGCTAATATTCCCACCTTTGGATTAAAGATACTCCTGCCTGAAATATACACTATGATACAGCTAAGGGAATCCAGGATAATCTGAACTATTCTTATCGGCCAATAACCACTGCCAAATAGATAGTAGATGCCGGCCAGAAACATGGGGTAGAGAGGAGGTCTGTAGGCTAAGCGAGCGGGGGATATCATAAGACCTTTCCCCGATAGAAGGTTCTCAGCCATGAGCACATATTGCTGAGTATCTCCAAGCACGTTTTCACTAAAAGTGAGGATATGCTCTCTAAAGGCAATAATATAGACTAATCGCACCAAGAAAGCTACAAGAACAATTGATAAGATTAAAGCTTTTCCCTTAACTATTCTCATCTCACCTCGTCCCGTCAGGCACCTGATCTATAAACATCCGATGCCAGAGTTCGAGATTAAGAAGAGCCCAGAGACGATAGCCATGGTCATAGCCTCTCTGGCAGTGTTCATCAAGCAGTTGCTTGATATAATTCTGGTTGAAATATCTCCTATCAAGACTTTTTCTATCAAGAAGGATCTGGTATAAGTAGCTTTTCAATTCACTGCGAAACCAGTGACCGATGGGAACGCCAAATCCCATTTTTCCCCGATGGACAATTTGTGGTGGCAGAGCTTTCCTGAGAGCCTTCTTCAAGATATATTTACTGGTCAATCCTTTCAGTTTCAGATTAGAGGGAATGCCTGCACAGAATTCCATCAGTTTGTGGTCTAAGAAAGGGGAGCGGGCCTCTAAAGAATTGGCCATGGTAGCGATATCCATCTTTACCAGCAAGTCATCGGGCAGGTAGGTCATAATATCTACATAGAAAGTCTTATCCAAAAAATCTGGGTTATTTGCTTTACGGTAAAGGTCTTCTAAAATCTGGAAAGAATCAATACCGTCCACGGCCTTTTTCATCTCGGAAGAATAAAGTTGATTTTTCCTCTCATTATCGAAGCAACATATCCAGCGAACATATCTTCTTTCAGCAGGCAATGACATTGCGCATAGGAAACGTTTAGCTCTCCGCAATAACCTCTTTTGTTCAGACGATTCTGGCAGCTTATCGGCAATAGCTTTCACCAGTCTTCTTCGTAGCCAATTTGGAGTTTTGTCAAAGAGAAGAGCAAGTTTTACAGCCTGGTATCTTGGATAGCCGCCAAAACACTCATCCCCACCATCTCCATTCAGAGCCACAGTGACATGTTCTCTGGTTTCCTTGGCCACATAGTAAGTGGGTATAGCCGAGGAATCAGCAAAAGGCTCGTTGTAATGCCAGATGAGTTTAGGCAAAATCTCTAAGGCATCCGGCCTGACAATGAATTCATGATGATCAGTTCCAAAACGTTTAGCGGCAATTCGGGCAAACCGGAGTTCATCATAAGCCCGCTCTTCAAATCCGATGGAAAAGGTCTTCACTGGTCGGTCTGATAATTTAGCCATTATTCCTACTGCTGCCGTAGAGTCAATTCCTCCACTCAAGAAAGCCCCCAGGGGTACATCGCTCACTAAACGCAGTTTTACTGATTCCTCTAACAAATGGAGAATTCTTTCTTCATATTCGCTTTCAGCCATTTTTACTTTATTCTTGAAATTCAATTCCCAGTATCGTCTTATCTTTATATTTCCCTTCTCCCAGATAAGAAAATGGGCCGGAGGCAGTTTACTGATTCCTTTGAACATAGTCAGTGGAGAAGGAACATACTGATAAGTTAGATAATGGTGCATAGCCTGTAAGTTCACTTTTCTCTTAATGCCGGGTAGTTGAAGAATAGCTTTTATCTCTGAGGCGAAGATGAACTGACCATTCTGTATCGCATAACATAAGGGTTTCTGCCCTGCTCTGTCCCTGGCTAAAAACAGTCTCTCCCTCCTTTCATCCCAGATAGCGAAAGCAAACATCCCTCTTAAGAATTTTAGACACCCGGTTCCATACTCTTCGTAGAGATGGATAATTACCTCAGTATCCGACTTAGTATAAAATTTATGACCCTGCTTCTCCAGTGCTTCCCTCAAATCTCTGAAATTATATATCTCTCCATTGAAGACTATCCAGACCGTCTTATCTTCATTATGCATGGGTTGGTGTCCTGTCTCCAGGTCAATAACAGCTAATCTCCTATGCCCTAACCCTACATTTAGATTTGAAGCTTGGAATTTTGCATTTTGCATTTTGCATTTTGCATTTGAAGTATATATCCCCTCATCATCCGGACCTCGATGCTTCAGCACATCACCCATACGCTGTAGCAACTGCCTATCAACCGGTTCTTTATTAAAATTCAGTATTCCATAAATCCCGCACATAAATTATCCCAACCTTTTTTTATTAGACCACCTTGCCTCTTGTATATTTAGGAGTATAATACTCTAAAGTACGAACAATGCTATCTAAGTAATCTCCCATAGAGTTTTTCTGTCTCACCCACCATATCTTCTACAGGAAATCTTCTCTCTGCTTCCTTTCTAGCTACCTTGCCTAAACCCCTGCCTTTATCCGGCCTGGTCAGGATATGGATAACTGCTCCTGCCAAAGCCTCCTCATCAGCCGGTGGCACCAGCGCTCCGCTTACTCCATCTTCGATCAACTCCTCTGCCCCACCCACCCGGGTAGCCACAATTGGCTTCCCCAGAGCCATGGCCTCCAGGAGAACATTGGGCATCCCCTCCCATAACGAAGGTAGGATAAAGACATCTAATAAGGCCATTATCTCTTTAATGTCCTGTCTTAAGCCAAGGAACTTAAGCTGATTATTTATCAGTGATTTATAACACACAATAGTGAGCTTCGTTCTCAAAGGTCCATCCCCCATCACTAAGAGCACTGCCCTTGGATATTCTCTCATTATTCGTAGCATTGCTTTAAGAAGGTAGATGTGCCCTTTTTGTTTATGTAACCTCCCAGCTACCCCTAAGATAGGATAATTCAACTCTATGCCGAGCTCCATCTTCTTCTGCTCTATGTCCATATTCAATTCGTATTGCTGAACATCAATGGCATTGGGTATGGTTACCAGTTTATCAGCTCTGATTTTCCCCTTCTCTATGGTAAACTTCCTCACCGCTTCGCAGACACAGGTCTCTACATCTACCATCCGGTTAGTTAACCAATCAATCCATAAGTGATGGCGCCTTCTCTCCATCACCCGAATAGAGGAAATAATCACTGGGACTCCTACCAATCTTCCTACAATTCTCCCCAATATATTAGCATGAAACAGATAAGTGTGAAGAATATTTATTTTGCTATTTTTGATAAGCCGGTATAGCTTAAAAATTGCCCCCAAATCAAATTTATTCCTCATCCCTAAACACTCTGCTCTTATGCCATAACCTCTCAACTTATTTATCAACTCTCCTCCCGGCATCAAGGCCACTACCTTACTCTCATACCTATCCTTATCCAGATGAGTGACCAGGGCAATTATATTCTTCTCCGTCCCCCCAATCCTAGAATCAGTTGTCAAATGCAATATCTCTATCTTACTCATTTGAATTTTACACTTTCAACTCCTGTCGTGTCAGCAGATGACACAGACCTTCCATACGGTACACACACGGCTTTATTCCCTCAGTAATTAGATCATAAAGGAAAGTCCCTATCTCCGACCAGAGAAAAGATATCCATATATGTGGCAAATGCGGCATATTTTTCCACACAAAACGCCAGTGGTAAAACACACACATGATTATCCTTTTCCGGAGATCATCGCGACCTAAAGATGAGGCACGGTGGTATAAACGTATCTCTGGATTTACAACCAACTTAAATTTTCTTGAAACCCTACAGGAAAAATCCTTGTCTTCCATAAATCCGTAACCTTTAAATTGTTCGTCAAAAAGAAAACGCTGGAAGACCTCTTTTCTATAACTTACATTACAACCGCAGCACACTTCCACCTCTTTTATAGTTGATAAGAGAAAATCGAATGCACATATAGTGGAGAATCCGGATAGTAGAATCCGTGATCCAACATCAGGTCGCGTCATAAGGAAGATCTTCCGGAACAATTGACCTAAAGAGCTATAAGGTTTATCACCTAAAATCACGCCACTGCATCCCATGATTTCACCCAGGCTGTCATTCTCATAGGTCTCCATATGTTTCTGCAAATAATCCTTTTCCAATACCGTATCATCATCGAGAAATATTAAAATATCTCCATGGGATTTTTTTATTCCTAAATTCCTTTGAAAAGTTAAGCCAACCTTAGTAGAGCAGATGTATGTAAATTGTATCCTTTTGTCACTATTTTTTATTTTTTCCCGTAATGTATTCTCGGAAGGATCATCACTGCTATCAACAACTATCAACTCAAAAGTTTTAACGCTTTGAGAAAGCAGAGAATCTAAGCAACACATTAATTCAGCCTTTCGATTTCTAGTGGCAATAATAACTGAAGTTGTAAATTGACCATCGCTCATCAGTTAATTCCTGGGTGAGCTAATTCATCATAAACTTTCTCATATTTCTCTACCATTAACCCAATGTTGAAGTATTTCTCTGCTTTTTCCCGTCCCCTAATACCCATCTCTCGTGCCTTTTCTCTATCACTAAGAAGTTTGATAATAGCACCAGCAAGAGCCTCAGGATTTCTGGGTGGCACGAGAACTCCTGTTTCTTCGTCAACAACCACTTCATCTACACCGGCTATTCTTGTTGCTACTACAGGTCTCTGAAAAGCCATTGCTTCAAGAACTACCCCCGGCAATCCCTCAAATAGTGAGGGCAGGATAAAAATTTCCATCGTTCTTAGAAATGATCCCACATCTTTCTGAAAACCAGTAAAGATCACTCTCTCCCTTATACCCAAGTCGCTAACTAACTTGACTAAATTCTTTTTCTCCGTTCCATCTCCAACGATGAGCAGTTCAATTTGTGGAATCTGCTTAATGGCTATTGCTACAGCGTGTATGAGATACTTTAACCCTTTCTGCAATGTGAGTCGTCCTATTGTTCCTATAATGCGGGCCCCAGGACGGGAACCATATTCTGTGGTTATGTCAGCATTTGTATGCAGGTGTTCTACTGCAATGCCATTGTAGATTGTGATAACTTTCTCTTCATTGATACCAATTTTATCCATATAGAATTTCCTTACTCCATTAGATACACAGGTTACCTTATCTGTCCAATGTAGCAGTATTCTGTCAATAAGAAAGTGGAATCTGTTCTTCCATATATCCACACAACGTTCTGAGATAACAATTTTGGGAACTCTGGCAAATAGCCCGGCAACCCTTCCAAAACTGTTTGAAGTGAACATATAGGTGTGAAGGATATCTGCTTTTTCTATTCTAAGTAATTGTATTAACTTCAAGATGACGGAGAAGTCGAATTTAAACCTTTTCCACAGGATAGAATATCTAATACCCGCCTGCCTCAGCTCATCTTCTAATGGTCCTCCTCTTGTCAGACAACAAACCATAACATCATACTTATCTTTATTGAGCCGTTTCACCAGCTCAACAAGTTGCTTCTCCGCACCTCCTATATCCATCGTAGCTATCACATACATAATTCTTATCACTGGATTTACAGACCTCGTATTTTGTCTTTATGAATGACTCTATTTAACCTTCTTTTCACTCCCCAGCTCAGATATTGAATCAATCTCAGAGTATGTTTTGCTAACCCCCAGCGGTTATACTTCCACACTGTCTTATATGAGTCTATAAATATCTCATAGAGGCTATCTTTCTGATACAGAGGTTGGCATCTGTGTTCAAAAAACGCCTTTTCAGGGAAGGAATAATCCATATTAGCGTGATAGAATGCCTTAAGCCGGTCTTCCTTTGTAAAATCAGGGGTATCAAAGACTACTGTCCTGAAGGTCAATGCCACTCTACTTAGAGGATTTTCGAGAAATCTACCGTTGTTTTCAACCCATTTATAAAGTTGTGTCCTTGGGAAAGGTATGGCCAGATACCACTCCGAATGCACATCGAGAGTTTTTATAAATTCCATAGATTGCTTTGTAGATTCATAGGTTGTATGTGGTAGCCCGATAATCATGGAAACCCTCACTGGAACTCCCGCTTTTTTTAATATCTTTATCCCTCTAATTACATCTTCAAGCTCCTCTCCCTTGTTGATATATTTGTAGGTCAGAGGGTTAGCATCTTCAACTCCAATGCTGACCCCTTTACATCCGCTTTTCCTTAAGAGCATGGCTAACTCTTCATTAACACTGTCAGCACGGATTCCATCGGGCAGATAATATGGGACATTTACCCCCCTTTCAATTTTCAGCTTGCATATATCAATAGCTCTTTTGACATCCAGGGAAAAATGGTCATCCCAGATATACACGGATGATGAGCCATTTTTTTTGACGGCTACTTCCATCTCATTGACCACATCTTCCGCACTTCTGGCCCTCCACTTTCTTCCGGACAATTCCTTATTTAAACAAAATATGCAATTAAACGGGCATCCCCGACTGGTTATAAGCGGATACTCAACAATCTTTCTACCGCCTACACTATCGAATAGCCTATAATCTGGGAAAGGTAGCTTATCCAGTTCTTTTATAAATGGCCTATCCTGTGTCCTGATTATCTTCTCTCCCGAGTGAAACACCAATCCCGGTATCGTTTGGGAATCTCCTCCTTTCTCCAGAGAATCAACCAGTTCAGCAAAGGTAAACTCGCCTTCACCAACAACGGCAAAATTAAAATAATTTTTGTTCTCTTCCATAAACTTTTCCGGCTCCAGGGTCACTCCCACTCCACCAGCTATATAAAAGCAGTCCTTTTTGAAATTCTTCCTACAGAAATCAACTATTTTTCTTGCCCCTTCATAGGTAGGAATAGAGGCAGGAAAGATGGAGATACCTATTATATCTGGCACCCACCCAAGAGTATTAAACAATCTTTTATCCTCATCCCCTATATAAGAATTGAAATCCAACACTTTAACTTTATGGCCTCTCTCCTGCAGGACAGTAGCTACATAAGCCAGTCCAATGTTTAATGAACCCCTATTAATGCTCCGTGGGTCTATCAGCAGTACTTTCATGAGCTATCCTATCTTTTAAGTAAACCCTTCCTTAAATAATATCCAGAGAGACGATTATATATACTAAACAACATAAAATCTGGTAATACTTTTTCAAAAATAGGCAAACATCTCCTTAATAGAATCACAGAGATCCTATTAACAGTAATCACTCTTGCTAATTTCCTAATAATATCTGATGGACTCCCTTTTAGTGAACAAATCTCATCTACATGTAAGATTCCTTTGAGTTCAGGATACTTTTTATAAAATTGAAGTGCAGAATATCCAATCATTTCTTTCTGTTTAAGGTGATAATCTACACTCCTTGGAAAAATACGATGGTGAGCTATTGCATTAGGGTTAAATAATATTCTAACTTTTTTCTTTATCAAACGGTACACAAACTCAACATCCTCATGCCCATATACCTTAAAACTTTCATCAAACATACCCGCATTAATCAAAGCTTGCCTGGAAATTGAGAAATTTCCTGTCCCGCAACAACAAAAGGGCACGTTCCCTTCTCTTTCCTTTATTCCTCTTAATGTCTTCTCACTATTGTATTGGACATCTCTGAAGAAATACCTCTCAAATCTGGTTTTTGCTTCACATTCTAATACTTTTACCATACCTAAGATAGCAATTAAGTGGTCATCCTTGTAAAACTTTAGATGCTCAGCAAGCAAATCTTTATCCAGAACCATATCATCATCAAGAAAAAGTATAATCTTCCCTCTTGCTATCTTTATCCCATTATTACACGCTGAGGCACGACCTCTATTCTCCGAAATTTTTGAGTAAATTAGTCCATAATCTGTCTTTACTTTTTTTATCATTTCTTCTGTCTCATCTGTTGAACCATCGTCAATTACAATAACCTCAAATTTTTCCTTTGAGCAAGTTTGTTCCTCCAGTGATCTTAACAAATTTTTCAGTTTGTTGGCCCGATTGAAAGAGGGAATTATAACACTTACCAGTTCAGTCAATTAATTCACCCTTTGTCCTATGTCAAAACAAAAACATTTAATTAAAAAACTGAGCGTTACTTCATTTTGATGAAATTTCTCACCTAATTTTCTTTTCAAAAGAAGAAAAAACAATTTTCTATATTTAGAATAGCTTAGTAAACGTATAAGATCAAAAAATCTTGCATTTAATATAATTGAAATGATGCAAATCTGTAGTTTATAATCACAACACTCTTTTAATTTGTTTTTGTTTAACCAGAAAGGACATTCTGTTATCAGTTTCTTCTGTATTTTTTCAAGTTCAAGCACAGAGTCATACATAACAATAAATGATCGTCTTTCCCAAAATCCTTCATCGTGAAAACAGAGTATTTTTTCGATATTAACTTGATTACCCATTAAGTCAGTTATATTCCTTACAAAAATCTTTTTTGCATAATAATCCTGCTCAGGTCTACAAAGATTTGATATGCTTACTTCTATCTCTCTCCTTTTAACTAAAACTTCACCTAATACATTTATTTTTGACTTTCTGGAAATTTTGTGCCACAAATCAAGATCCTGAGATTTTGCTAAATTTTCATCATATCCACCTATTTCTAAAACTATTTTTTTCCTGAACATCACTGAAGAATGGACTATACAGTTATAAAAAGTTAAAGTGTAATATATCCCTTCTGAATTCAGCCCAGGAGTTGAAGAAATTTTTTGGCCGGTTTCATCAATTTTCTCAAATCCAGTTCCAACAAGTGCTATTTCAGGATGATTATTCAGATACCCAACCTGCTTTTCGAATCTTTCTGCAAAAGATATATCATCTGCATCCATCCGAGCAACATATTCACCCCTTGCCATTTTTAATCCTTTATTTAACGATTTAGTCAGACCCACATTCCTCTCATTATTGATTATTTTGATCCTGTGGTCCTGGTAACTTTGCAGGATTTCTGCCGTTCTATCCGTAGAGCCATCGTTAACAGTAACAAATTCAAAATCTTTAAAGGTTTGATTAAGTATGCTGTCAATGGCCTCTTTTAAATATTCCTCTCCATTGTAAACAGACATTAAAACAGTAACTTTGGGGTTAGTCATCAAACTTTCCCTTAATTAGTTAAAGGCTCTGCTACGCTCCAGATTTCACCCCACCGCAACTCCACATGCGTTACTTTCAACCCTGCTCGCCGAAGTTCCTCAAAGTAGTCCTCTTGCAGATATTCGATTTGGTGTGTTGGGTCAAGGCGATAATCTATACCAAGTTCTTTCTTGAGCGGTACCCGCCAGTCCCGTTCAAAAAGTGGTACGCGAATAATTAAACGTTTGGGCTTAGTTTGTTGCACTATCTTCTTCAGAAATTCAACGCGTTGTCCAATATGCTCCAGTACATTAGAGAGTGTAACAACATCAAACGTCTCGTTGGGTAATTCCTTGAGTGCGTCACCATGGATAAAACGCAGATTAGAATGTTGGTAATGCTCACGGGCAAATTTGATGTTGTCCTCATTTAGCTCAATGCCCACAACCTGCACACCACTGACTTTAGTTACCATCTCGTAGGTCATAGCACCGTTACCACAACCGATGTCCAGGACATGCTCACCAAGCTTAAGATTTCTAATGAAAAAATGATGATAGTTGATATGCCTATGTTTTGTATGGATACCATTCCCATAGCGAATCGAAGTTTCTCCTTCTAACAAATATAAGCGATTTTCCAGTTTAAATAAAAATTGCAATGTCTGCTTCGGTGTATCTCGCCGAACTAATGAGCGGATCAATTGTATCAAAACTTCAGCACGAGTAGAAGGAGGTAATCGTTTTAACCACAAAGCAACACTACGAAGCATCAAGTTTGCTAAATGAAGTCTCATCTGTCAGAGACCTCCCGGATGACATCAAGTTCCATTTTAAGTACACGCTCCAAGGTATAATTCTCCAAAATATACTGTCTAGCATTTTCTCCCATTTTGCAGCGCAGTAATTCGTCACCAATAACAGTCTCAATCGCCTCGGCGATGCTTTGTGGGTCAGTATAACACAGGTAGCCTGTCTCCCGATGACTAATCTCTTCTCGGATGCCTTCTACATTAGTGCCGATGCACGGCAGGGAACAGCTCATAGCTTCAAGCAGCACTTTAGGATGTCCTTCATAAAGAGAAGGTAATACGAAAGCAGTTGCCTTATTAAGATATTCAGGCAATTGGGCATTCGGAATATTTCCGACAAATGTGACGTCCAGACACTCCATCTGCACGATGTCTCTTAGTCGTGAATCACCACTGCAACTGCCAATCATCAATAAAGCCACCATACGATTGCGCCTTTTAAGCCGTGCAATAGCTTCAAGCAAGGCTGAAATATTCTTTTGTGGGTCCGAACGCCCAACATAGGCCAAGTCAAACGAAGCTTTGTTTTGACTTCTGGATGGACTAAAGATCTTGACATCAACATAATTGGGGATAACACGTAATTTTTCCCTAGGGGTGCCATGGGTTTTTACAACCCAGTCACTATCATGCGCCGTAGCCACCACAGCGATGTCAGCAGCTTTGAAGGCAGTCCGCTCGAGGCGATAAGCTGCGGCAATAACTCTTTCGCTACGGCTCTTCTGTTCAGTAAAATGGGCATACAGATATCCGCACCGTAGAATTAATCTTTTACCGAAATATCTTTTACACCAAACAGGGATTTCTGAACCTAGAATCTGATTGGTCTTGAGTACGTCGCTTTGCATTAGCATTCGCCAATGACGCATCAGTAGACGAAGAATGCACATCTGTATTGGACGATTCCATAATGTTGGATAAAGTCCGATATGCCCCAACTGCCCTGTGTATTGGAGGTCTGCACGTCCACCGTAAGTGACAAAATTGACGGATTTCAAATGTTCAGTAAGGCATTGATAAATCGCAACTTCCCGGCTAAGAATACCTGCCTCAGCCCATGTCTCCAAACCAACACCCCCAGTAAAAAAAAGAGTAAGATTGGTATCAGCAAGTTCCATTAAACAATTTTTTCTAATACTGCCCACAATGCCCCATTATAAAAATTACGAATTTTCACAGAATTTCTAAATAAAACCCGCATAGCCAGACGGCGCAGCAATCTTTTTATACCCGAACCTCCGGTATTGACATTTTGAATATCTATCTGTGCGATACGCATTCTATTTTTCTCGGCACGATAGGCAATAAACTTTTTTGCTTCTTCCGTCGAGAAAAACCATTTATGCCGGTCATTGGACGGCTCCAGCGGTAAATTATAAAATTTCATTGAGCGTCCCTCAGCATAGTCGCCATTTTGAAGCATTGTGTAGAAATCTCTCCATGGATTTGGCAGCGAAATAATGACCCATCGCCTGCTCACCCTGCAGAGCTCATCAAATACGGCATGGATATTCTCAAGGTGCTCCAAAACATCGAGACACAGTACACAATCAAAGGAGTTATTGTCAAATGGGATACATCCTTTTTCCAAATCGACCTGTTTGCCAAGGTTATCCCCACATCCGATACCAAAATAGGAAACGCCTTCTCCGATGTATTGTCTCAGGTAGCACTCGTCTGCGCCAACATCTAATATGTTGCCCGTCAGAATGGATTGATATTTTAAGTATACATATTTTGCTTTAGTTTTACGGTCCCTATAGGTATAATTGGTCTTAAACTGAATCTTGGCAGACAAAATCAGTACCTCCCGAATAATCCGTTGTGAAATATTTTACGTAGTGCCTTTTTAAATTCAAAGCCCTTAGAGATATTTGCATCGTTGTCTGTTTTATTCAACCTTTCCCTTGGTGCAGGTAACACAACGGCTAAAGTTGGGCCATAGCTTCCGATTTTATTATTACCCTTCATCCATGGACGCCAAGTGTCTTCTGTAATAATATTAGTCTTTGGTAAACAAGATTGATCCAAAGATTTAAAGGATGCGACATATTCACTATCATCTGTGAAAAAAATACGATCAAAACAATTCTCCATTACCTCCCGGGTGGAATTAGGCATCTTTTCGGCTGGTTTCCTCATATCATGAAAAAAGCCAGTAATAACTTCTGGAAAATTGCGTATGGTTTTTTTAAATATCCTTATCGCCATTTCCCCTTTTGGCCCGTCAAATAAGATAGCTATCTTCTCTCCATGATGTCTAATAAGAATTTTGGGGATAACATCATTTGCGTCACCGTATATTAATTTTAGATTAGCATATTTTTTCAATTTATTCTCTACATATTTTGCATTTTCATCTTTATTTATTTCGATACTTACAATTTTAGTTTTGGTGCCAGAGAAATACTTCGCAAGAATTTCAGCACTCTGCCCTCTATATCTTCCTGACTCTATAATGATGTCTATATCTAAATTCTGAATTACTGAACATGCCGCAAGCATTTCACTGTGTAAAATGCCCCTCTCTTCATAACCATCCATTATGCGAGCAAATCTCTCCTTATATTTTAAGGCAGACGCAAGAACAAATGACCTAATAGACTTCATAATCGCTTCCCGATATAGTTGTTGCCAATACTCAAGCATTTCTTTACACTCTTCTTGGGGTCTATTTTTCGTAAAAGGTGCATTTTCGAGAATAATAGGATGCCACCCTGCCTTATAATGGATAATGTGTGTGTCTTCTGTAATGGGTACAGAATTTGTCTCATTTAAATATTTGCATGCCACCCCTTTAAATTTGACCGCTTCTCTTTCAATCTTCTTTTCTATAAAACCATCGTAATTTTGGGCATTAAGAATTTCAGAAAGTGCATGTTGGTCAGCTGCACCATTTAATTCTTTCGCCCTTTCAAAATCTGCAGGATTTGCGATAATTTCCTCAATGCGTTTTAACCAGCATTTCATAAACTTGCAAACTTGACTCTTGCTTTCCACTATTACAACGCCGGTATTAAGCGGAAAACGTTCGTCTTTCCATGTATACAGGACATCAAAACTTCTATCTATAAAAGAAGAAATGTTGGAACAAAGTGCTGTGTCGCAATCAAGGAGGCATAAGACCTCATCGGGGTACACATCACATGCCATTGACCAATATCTAATCTTAAGAGGGATCTTTTCCATTAGATGCCCTCTCGGGATTAAATTTGGACCACGTATGAACTTATAATCGGGAAAGCTTTCCTGTAATATCCTAATCTCATATTCCGAAATATCTTCATAAAAAATTGAGACTGGATCCTTGGGGTGATAATGCGCAATACTTTGAAGATGCGCCCAAAGCATTGGAAGGTAGTTATCGGCGTATATGGCTGTTATGAATCTCATGCCATTTCCTCTGCCCTTAGCGATAATTTATGACTATTCCCATTAAACATTTTTCATTAAAATCTCAGTCTCCTTCGGATTTTTGCCAATAATGACCTATCTGCCCCTCCCACAATAGTATCTCGCGCCCTTCGCATATATCTTTTTGTGAGGCCATAAGGGACATAAGCTATATTCTGATTTGTATATTTATCCCAATCCTTGGTTAAAATTGTGCCATACTGTTCGGCTACTTCATAAAATTTAGTGCCAGGAAAAGGTATAGCAAATGAACACCATCGTTCTTTACTGGCTTGAAGGGCAAATGCAACTGTATCTGCAACTGTCTCTTCTGTTTCACTCACGTTTCCTATCATATACAAACAATCAACATTAATCCCTGTTTCCAAAGTCTCTCTTACCACTCTGCGTGTCTCGTCTACAGTAAATTTTTTATTTATTAATCTTAGTATATTATTGTTACCGGACTCTATGCCATAGCTAATAGTATGCACACCTGCCTGCTTCATAAGCAACAGCAAATCCTTATCGAAACAATTGATATGGCCAAATACCCTCAACCGAAGTCCTAATTGCATTCTAATAATTTTTCCACATATTTCTGCCGCCCTCTCTTTATTGAGGGTAAAAATATCATCTGATATGAAAATATCGTTGTGATACCTTTGGGCCAAGACTCGTAAGTTTTCAATAAAATAGTCAACCGAGTGATATCTGACAGCTTTTGAATGCTCAGCACAGAAAACACAGTCAAATGGGCACCCTCGTGCCCCGACGATATGCAGTCTTGTTTTTCTACCTTTGTAGATGCAATCTAATAAATCTTTATCAGGCAATGGAATATCATCAAGATTTTCAATAGGGGTGCCGTTAACAACTCTCTCTGAAATACCATTATAACAGATATCCAACATAGCAAGTTCACCATCACCTCGAATCACCGCATCGGCATAAGGAAAGGCATTCTCGGGAATAGCTGTAAAGTGGGGTCCGCCGAACACAATTTTAGCATGGGGAAACAGTTTTTTTACCTTCTTACTGCAAAAAACAGCATTCTTAGAGTATGGTGTTGACGCACCAATGCCTACAACATTCGGGACAAAGTCAGATGGCAGTGATTCTTTTCCCAGGTCGACGAGAGCGACATCCATACGTTCTTTGCGCAAAAAAGACGCTATGGAAGCCAATCCAAACGGCAAGGCATCACCAAACGAAGGAAAAGGTGGAGCAGGCTGTATCAGGAGAACTTTCATCTTTAAGTTATCAATTGGTGCTCAAATTATATAATTTAATCGCTCTTACAATGAGCATCCAAAATGCAATAACCGCTTCTATGCTGTAATAAATGAGATGTTTTTGCATAGATTTCGAAATTTAAAGCGTTATACCAAATGCCCCCTATATATGCCTTCTCTGCAACTTTGATCTCAAGATAGTACTTGCCAGGTGGCAAATTTAAGTTTCTAATTTCAATTTCTAATTGATGACTTTCACGATCGTTTTTGGCAAAAGCAGTTTGAAAGTCAAATCGAGTCAATTGTATTCCATTAGGCTGATAAATCCGGAAATCAAAGGTTGAGTCTATCATTTCATCTATACATTTAAATTTGAGGATCAATTTTACATCTTCAAAAATTGCAATTCTGTTTATCCTCTCTCCTTTATTATCTTCAAAATAGACATCTTCAAATTTTATAGTCTCTTCTTTCCTGATTCCTCTCTCTATTTTAGTAGAAGAGTCAAAATCCATATAATAACGGGCAATTGCCTGCTCAGGTGTGTCTAATAACTTTACCTTCCCTTTATCTAAATAAATCACCCTGTTGCACAGGTGCTCTATTTGAAACAAATTGTGCGAGACTATTATAATGGTTGTCGTTTTCATCAGCTCCCGCATTTTATAATAAGAATTTTTCCTGAATTTTTCATCTCCTACTGCCAGCACCTCATCCACCAACAAAATATCCGGCTCACAATGTATAGCTATAGCAAAACCGAGTCGGACATACATCCCTGAACTATAATGCTTCACCGGCGAATCAATAAAATCGCCGATGTCGGCAAAATTAACTATGTCATCGAACTTCTTATCGATCTCGCGCTTGCTCATACCAAGAATAGTGCCATTAATATAAATATTCTCTCTTCCGGTTAGCATTGGATGGAAGCCAGCTCCAACTTCGATGAGCGCTCCTACACGACCTTTTATTATAATTTTTCCCTTATCAGGCATAAAGATGCCATTTAGCATCTTAAGAACGGTTGTTTTTCCTGCCCCATTGGGTCCGATAATCCCCAGGGTTTCGCCTCTCTTCAATTCAAAGGAGACATCATCTACAGCCCAAAACTCTCCTACCCTCAATTGGCCAGAATGAGGTAACAGACCCAGAGTGCTCCGGGCTATGTCAACAGTACCGTATAGCATGGTATGCCTTAATCTCTTACAAAACTTCTTTGAGACGTGCTCAACTTTAATGGCAATATCGTTCATTCTTCAATCGCTCACTTAGACCCGTTCAGCTATCTTTGTCTGGGCAAAATAAAAAACTCTCCAACCAAGTAAAAAGACAATGACTGCAAAAATAGCCGAATATAAATATCCAAAGGGGGCTTTCATCGTTCCCGCAAGAACTAAATCTCTCACCCCATTGACCATGTAATTAAGAGGATTCCATAAGTTGATGTGTTCAAAGGCTGTTGCTCGTGGTGTAGGGTAAAGAACGGGGGTGAGAAGCATCAAGGCATAGGTGGCAATTCCCATTATATTGGGAATGTCTCTCAGCACCCCGGCCGCCAATGAAAGGATAAAACCTAACCCAAGGGTCAGTAAATAAAGAGGAAGCAGGGCCAAGAATGATAGAAAGATGCCTGATACATTAGGGGCGATGCCATACCAGAGGAAGATAACAATTAGCAGAAAAATCATAATGAACAGGCTAACTATAGCCTGGCCAATAGAGGCAATAACAAGAGATATCTTGGGAAAGTTAATCTTGACCACCATAGGCCCAGCGTTAATGATGGAATTGCTGGCAGCAGCAATTCCCACCGAGAAGAGATTCCAGACTGTTAATCCTAGGAGTGCGTAGGCGGGATAAGGAATGGGGACCTTGCCGATTTCCAGAACTCCAGAGCGGTTGAGAATGACGAATACCCCGACAGTTGCCAGCGGCATCAGGACTGCCCAGGCTACTCCGAGTACTGACTGTCGGTAACGGGCGCTGAAATCTCGCAGGAAAAGCCGCCAGATGAGCTCCCGGGCACTGATTAACTCCCGAAACATCAGGATAATATGGCGGAATGGCCCAGAGATTCCTTTATAGACAGGGCCTGAGGGCGTATATCGGATTTCAACGTTCATTTTCTAACTGCAAATTGATTAACATTGTACTTAAGCTTGTATATCCTAAGTTATTATTTTTGAAGCGGTTTCAATTAGGCCATTCAGGCGCCAGTATATCTCCTTTGCCTTCTCCAGTCTTTCCCGATAGACCTTGGCTGTCTTCTTATCCTTGCCATTGAAGTTCCCCCCACCCTCCCGGATAGTCTCCTCAGCCTGCTTTATGGCCTGCAAAGTTTCATCCATCCTGCGGGTAAGGCCAGTCTTAAGCCTTTCAGTTATTATCTTAAAGACATCCAATTCAGCTTTGTAGAAGTCTCTCCGGTCTCCTTTCACCCATACTTTCCGGGCGGCTCCCCATTTCTCTAATTCTCGCACATTGACGCTGACATTTCCCTTGCTTACCTTAAGGCGCTTCATCATATCGTCTAAAGAGAGAGGGTCATTACTCATAAAAAGCAGAGCATAAAGCTGAGCGGCCATTTTGTTAAGCCCCAGGTTTGAGCCTAACTGTCCAATGCTCTCTACAAAACCATCAACCGATTTTTCTAATTTGGAATTCATGAAATCCTCCCTAAATCAACTGCCTTTGATGCAAGTCTCTCATGGACCGTACCGACCAAGCGTGCATCATCAGCATCATAAACACCTGTCTCCCAAACAGTTAAAAAGAAAAACAAATGTTGGATTTGCATCGTTCTAAACATTCTGAATGAACTATACCACATAAATGCCATCTTGTCAAGGGCCTGTGCTGGCTGAATACATAGGTAACACTTTCCCTGAACTGCGATCCTTCTTTGCTATC
>JAGMAN010000105.1 GCA_023130215.1 bacterium | reverse complement strand
GTGGAGACGCTGGAAGCAATGGGCATCCCGGTGGAATGCGACCACCACGAGGTAGCCCCCAGTCAACATGAGATTGACCTACAATTTGCTGAGGCTCTAACCATGGCTGATAGGGCTATGACCTATCGGATGGTGGTTAAGGAGATTGCCCAGCGCAATGGCATCTATGCCACCTTCATGCCCAAACCTCTCTTTGGTGTGTGCGGAAGCGGCATGCATGCTCACCAATCACTGTTTAAGAATGGTAAGAACGCTTTCTTTGACCCCAAAGACAAGTGCCATCTATCAAAAATAGCCAGGGGCTTTATTGCCGGGCAGTTGAAACATGCCAGGGAAATATGCTCTGTCTTAGCCCAGTGGGTCAATTCCTACAAGAGATTGGTCCCTGGATTTGAAGCTCCAGTTTATATCTCCTGGGACCAGAGAAATAGGACCGCCCTTATTCGGGTTCCCCTGGACAAGCCAGACAAGGAAGAGGCCATGCGAGCAGAGATTCGCTGTCCCGATCCAGCCTGCAATCCATATTTAGCCTTTGCGGTCATGTTAGCGGCTGGACTGGAGGGAATTGAAAAGGGTTACAAGTGTCCCGGTCCCGTGGAGCCGAACATCTATAAGATGGAAGCATCAGAGAGAAAAGATATGGGCTTAGAGGCCCTGCCAGTAAACCTCTTCGAGGCCATCTCCGAGACGGAGCGAAGTGAGCTGGTGAAGGGCACTCTCGGAGACCATGTCTTCACTCGCTTCATCCATAATAAGAAGAACGAGTGGAACGAAGACCGGGTCCAGGTAACCTCCCACGAAATAAAAAGATATTTCTCCACCCTGTAACCATTAAAGCTCAGAAGTCCTCCTGGCTTTTTGTTCGCTCTTCCGTCCCTGAGCATGATAAAATCGGGCAGTTGAAGGGACAGTTTATGGCTGAAATCTTGCCTTTCAGAGGGATAAGGTATAGTGAGGATAGGGTGGGTAGTCTGGAAGTAGTTACCACTCCTCCTTATGATGTTATATCTTCTCAGGATAGGGATAGATTATACGAGAAGAATGACTATAATGTCATTCGCCTCATCCTGGGAAAGGAGTTCCCGGGCGATGATGAGAAAAATAATAGATATAGCCGAGCCGCTAATTTTCTTCATGATTGGCTGAAGGAGGGGACATTAAAGGAAGATGCGCAGGAGTCTATTTACATCTATGAGCAGGAGTATTCTTATCGAGGAAAAAGGAAAGTTCGTCGAGGCTTTATCTCACTTCTAAGGCTCAAGGATTTCGGCCAGGGAGTCCTTCCCCATGAAGAGACACTGGCCAAGCCAAAGGAAGACCGCCTCCGTCTTTTAAAAGCCTGCCAGGCAAATTTAAGTCCAATATTCACTATTTACGCTGATCCAGACCGAGCCATAGATGCTATCCTTGACCCATTTACCCCGTTTAGAGATAAATCTCTAACGGGTCTTGAGGAGGAAGCATCGCCCCTTATTGACATGGAAGACGAGAGAGGAGAAAGACATAGACTATGGTCAGTATCTTCTCCTGAGAAACTAAAAAAATTGACCAGGCTTATGAGCGATAAAGAAATCTATATAGCTGATGGGCATCACCGCTATGAGACAGCCCTTACTTTCCGCAACGAAATGCGCCAGTGCTTTCACCACTCGACTGGTAGCGAACCTTACAACTATCTGATGGTCTACTTAACCAATATGGAAGGTGAGGGATTGACCATCCTTCCCGCTCATCGGTTGATCCAGAATCTACCCGATTTAGATATATCTAAATTGAAGGTTCAAATAAATAAGTTCTTTAGAATAACTAAGCTCGACCCGTTAGAAAGAAGATTTCTAATGGGTCTTGACAAAGGGGAAGGCCAGCTAAGGAAGATGCTTTCTTTCCTGAAGGAGATGGGTGGTAACAATTGTGTCTTTGGAATGTCCGACGGTGTCAACCTCTATCTATTAACTCTAAAGGATGAAACTATTATTGATCAATTGGTGAAAGAAGATCGGTCCCGGGAGTGGAAGAGATTAGATGTAACCATTCTCCACCGAATCATCTTAGACCACATTTTAGCTAAGGGAAAGAGGATGGAAGAGGAAAAAATAAGTTACCTCGTTGATGCTGAGGAAGCTTTTCAATTGGTTAAAGACAGAAAATACCAGTTAGCTTTCTTCCTTAATCCAACCAGGGTAAACCAGGTAAAGGCAATTGCCCGGGCGGGGGAGAGAATGCCGGGAAAGGCTACCTATTTTTATCCTAAGCTCCTTACTGGATTGGTTATGCGTCCGATATGACAGAATCGAGAAAACTCATTCTTAGCTTTTCCTCCTGCAACTTCATCTTCTACTTCACTTCCTGGATGATCTTCTTTTATCTCCCGCGTTATCTTAAGGACCTTGGCATTTCGGATGTTCGCATGGGCATCTTAATTTCCACCTTCTCCTTAGCTACGCTACTGTTGGTAGCTTTCTTTGGGCT
>JAGMAN010000104.1 GCA_023130215.1 bacterium | reverse complement strand
GCCGGGCTCTGCTCCGTTCGGGAATTTGCTGGAATATTTCTTTTCCTCCTAACAGCCGGTTGTGGCTCAACTCTCTTCCTGGTATCCATCTTTTCACTCTACTATAAGCACCTTGCCCTAAAAGGGAAAGGAAAGAGGATTGGAGCTTTTCTCCTCTCAGCCCACTTTGGGTTTGGGTTGGGACCACTCGCCGGTGGATTCATTGTGGAGCAGTTCGGCGGGCGAGGTGTCTTTATGTTTGGGATGGGATTCATCTTCTTCCTTCTCCTCCTGAGCACTATTCTCAAGGACAGCCCTCCCATCAGGTTTTCCATCAGGCAGTATGGGGGAGACTTGAGGCGTCAGGAAGTCTTTCTCCTCATCCTCATCGTCCTCGTTATGGGAATCCATTTTGGGGCAGAGAGAACTAACCTTTACTTATTTCTGGACAATGATGTGGGCTTAACCTTAAAACAGATTAGCCAGATCTTCTGTTTCATCGGTCTCTGGCTGGGAATATTTACCCTCATTTGCGGCTACCTCTTTGACCGAAATAGAAGCATTATCATTCTGATATCATTGGGTCTATTTCTTTCTGGAGCCGGCCAGGGGCTTTTAGCATTTGCCAACTCCTATCTTTCAGCTCTTATGGTAAGGCTCCTCCACACAACTGGTGACTCCTTCGTTATTCTCAGTCAGGCAGTGGTAATCTCCACTATCTTTCCCAATAAGAGGATGGGAGGGAACTTTGGCTTCATGGAGACGGTGAGAATGGGAGGGACATTCTTGGGAGCAATAGTTAGTGGGGTTCTCAATGAATATATCCCTGGCTATGGTTCTCCCTTCATCTTGACCGGTCTTCTGATGGTCATCTTCTCGCTCTTTTTATTTCCACAGAGAAGATTATTCAGCCAGATGTTAAAATAATTTCCCGGAAAACTCCTTTCCACCCTTGACTGGCAGACTAAAATATGAGATAATTCCCCATACCAACTAATTTAAGGGGAGGTGCAAAATGAAAATTTTTGCTGCAAGTGAGGTTTTTCAGTTTGCGATTAGAATTGAGGAGAACGGTGAAAAGTTTTATCGTCGTGTAAACAGTATGACAAAAGATGCTGAGGAGAAAGTGATATTTAATTATCTTGCTGATGAAGAGCTTAACCACAAGAGGGTGTTTGAGGATTTGCTCACAAAGATAGAGAAGTACGAGCCGGCGGAAAGTTATCCAGGCGAATATTTTGCGTATCTTCGCGCCTATGTGGATAACATTATCTTTAATAAAGAAGTGCAGGATGAAGAGTTGGCTGAGGTAAAAGATACTCTTTCCGCTGTAAAGTTTGCCGTTCAGCGAGAGTTGGATTCCATTTTGTACTATCACGAGGTTAAGAAGTTTGTTCCCGAAGGTGAGCACCATCTAATCAACAAGATAGTTGATGAAGAAAGGGAGCACTTTGTGAAGTTATTGGGACTTGAAAAAAGTATTAAAGAAAAGGGGTGAGGTTGATGATAGATAGATTGCAAGTGTACAAATGTAATATTTGTGGGAATATCGTAGAAGTGTTACATGCAGGAGGTGGAGAGCTGGTGTGCTGTGGGCAGCCGATGGAACTGCTTAAAGAGAAAACAGAAGATGCTGGGCAGGAGAAACACCTTCCTGTGATAGAGAGGACAGAGGATGGCGTAAAGGTCAAGGTTGGTTCAATTCCCCATCCGATGGAGGAAGAGCACTACATAGAGTGGATAGAGGTGGTTGCCGATGGTGAAGTTTATCGGAAGTTTCTCAAGCCGGGAAATGCGCCAGCAGCTCAGTTTGGTATCAAATCAGAAAAAATAGAAACAAGGGAGTATTGTTCCGTGCATGGTTTGTGGAAAGCAGAAAGCTGAGGCAATTCGTGTGCAAGAGGTGCATATAATCACAGTTGAAACAGAAGTACTGGACATAATACAAAGAACGGGTGACGTGAAAAGTTTTCGATTTAAAATAAAAGAGGATGTCGATTTTAAACCAGGGCAATTCTTTTTCGTTGCGATAAAGATTGATGGCGTGGAAAGAACAAAGCATTTCTCTTTTTCAAATTCTCCTACCGAGAAAGGATATGTAGAATTTACCAAACGGATAACCGGGAGCGAGTTTTCGCAGGCCTTAGACAAATTAAAAATTGGTGATTGGGCAAAATTGAAGATGCCCAATGGCTCTTTCACGTTTCAAGGTGAATATGAAAAGGTAGCCTTTCTTTCCGGCGGGATCGGCATAACGCCGATAAGGAGCATATGCAGGTTTACCACCGACAAGGGATTAGCGACGGATATTGTGTTACTTTACAGCAGTAGAACTGAGGACGATATTATTTTCCGGCAGGACCTGGATGAAATAGCGTCGGTCAATGAGAATATCCGCGTAGTCCATACGCTTACTTCCCCTGATGTGGATGCAAAAACATGGAAGGGGAGAACTGGTCGTGTCGACGAGAAAATGATAAGAGAAGAGATGAAGGATTACGGCGAACGGATTTTCTATGTCTGTGGTCCGCCGAAGATGGTTGAGGGCTTAGTGGATATTCTAAAGAATAGACTGAGCGTTGGGGAAGGGAAGATAAAGACGGAGAATTTCGTCGGATACTGATCCTGTGCATTTGTGGTATCAGTGTAGTGGAAATTGGAGAGAGAGGTGAGAGATGGGAAGTTTAAAAGGGACAAGGACGGAGAAGAACCTCCTGGCGTCTTTTGCCGGTGAGTCGCAGGCAAGGAACCGCTACACCTATTTTGCTTCGGCAGCGAAGAAGGAGGGATATGAGCAGATAGCGGGAATATTCCTGGAGACGGCTGCCAACGAGAAGGAACATGCGAAGCGGTTCTTCAAACTTCTCGAGGGTGGTGAGATGGAGATCAGCGCTTCTTATCCGGCTGGTGTTATCGGGAACACGGCAGAAAACCTGAAAGCTGCTGCCGGCGGGGAGAACCTTGAATGGACGAAGCTCTATAAAGAGGCGGAGGATACCGCGCGCGAAGAGGGCTTTGAGAAGATAGCGGTGCAGTTCAAGGAGATAGCGGAAGTAGAAGAAGAACACGAGAAGAGATACAGAAAGCTCCTCAAGAACGTAGAGGAAGGCACAGTTTTCAAGCGGGACACGGTCGTCAAGTGGCATTGCCGTAGCTGCGGCTATGTCCACGAAGGAGAGGAGGCCCCTGAAGTATGCCCCGCTTGTGCCCATCCCCAAGCATACTACGAGCTCCTTTGCGAAGACTGGTAATTTGAAAAAGGAAGCAGGCTTCAGGTATGTTTTGCTACCATCGACACAAGTTGTCAATTCCACATTTCACATTCAACAGTTCTCTTCCCATTTCCATTCTCCGCTTCAATTTTGCTTGCCGTTGACTCCTAATTGTGGTATAGTATCGCTGCCATTCACTTTATGGAGGAAGAGCTAAAAGATGTGCTTGCCAGAGGATAGTCATTGTGTCTAATAAATTAGAGCCACTTATGGTCGGTGATTTACAGATAAAAATACCGATTATTCAAGGTGGTATGGGGGTTATGGTATCTACAGCTGCCCTGGCCATTGCAGTTGCAAATTATGGTGGAGCAGGAACCATAGCCAGTGTGGGTCTTGGCTATGGCACAGAAGAGAATGAAACGAATTTTGTTAAAGCCTCAAGGGAAGGGCTTGAAAAAGAAATACGGCAGGCTAAGGAATTGACCCAGGGTGTTGTGGGTGTAAACATAATGGTAGCTTTGAGCAATTATGAGGATTTAGCACGAACTACTGTGAGAGAGAAAGCTGATTTCATCGTTGCGGGAGCAGGTTTACCTTTGAAGCTGCCGGAATTTACCGAAGGTAGCTCAATAAAGCTGGTACCAATCGTTTCGTCAGCAAGGGCGGCTGCTCTTATAATCAAGGTATGGAGGAAACGCTACAATCGTTTACCAGACGCAATTGTTGTGGAAGGTCCGCTGGCAGGGGGACATTTAGGTTTTAAATTTGAAGATTTGGAATCGCATAAAGAGGACATACTTGAGGATTTAGTAATAGATGTTTTGAAAGTGGTTAAAGAATACGAAAGGGAACTGGGCATAAACATGCCGGTTATAGCCGCAGGAGGGATATTTGATGGGAAAGATGTGGCTAAATTTCTGGGGTTGGGAGCAAAGGGTGTGCAAATAGCGACTCGATTTGTGGCTACCTTTGAGTGCCCTGTAGCAGATGAATTTAAGGAACTATATCTCGCCGCTCGAGAAGAGGATGTTGTTATTATAAAGAGTCCTGTTGGTATGCCGGGAAGAGCAATAAAGACTGAGCTTATTGATAGAGTAATGCATGGTGACAGAGTGCCATTTAAATGTAATTACCGGTG
>JAGMAN010000103.1 GCA_023130215.1 bacterium | reverse complement strand
AGCTCCTTCCCCTTCCCACCTCCTTGCTACCTTAACTGGGGCATCATTGTAAAGCGTTTCCTCGGCAAAATCACCCTGGGCCAATCTGACCACACGTCCACCCCGAATATCAATTGCCGGAACGATGAGCATGGACAATTCTCTTCAACGATCTTAAAGGCTACCTTTGGTAGAAGGGATACCCTTTACTCTATTATCAATCTGGGTGGCCTGGTCTAAGGCCTGACCCAAAGCTTTGAATATGGCTTCCAGAGTGTGATGTATGTCCACATTGCAGCGTGCACTGACATGCATGTTAATCCCACTGTTACTGACAAAGGCCTGTAAGAATTGCTTGGCGTACTCAAAGTCATACTCTTGTCTTTGGGTCACAGGTCTAACAATATCAGCTTCTACCAGGGCGACATCACCATCCAAATGTGTAAAACGGGCGGAAGGTCTTCCACTGATATCTAAGACCACTCGAGCTAAAGCTTCATCCATGGGAACGTAGGCAAAACCGAATCTCTTTATGCCTTTCTTATCCCCCAATGCCTTCTTAACAGCCTCCCCTAAGCATATTCCTACATCCTCATTAGTGTGGTGTATATCTACCTCCAGGTCACCCTTGGCCTTTATCGTTAAATCAAACAATCCGTGCCTGGCAAAGAGTGAGAGCATGTGATTCAAAAATGGAATGCCTGTGTCTATCTTATATTTCCCCTGGCCATCCAGATCAAGTTCTAACTTGATCTTCGTTTCCCTGGTTCTGCGCTCAATCTTTGCCCTTCTATCCATTTGTTTACTCCTTTATGAAGTTAGCCCTGAGCGGATTTTTTCTTGCCCAGCCTCACCCTGATTGAGTTAGCATGGGCAGGCATTCCTTCCATTTCAGCTAATCTGGTAACTGCCCGCGCCACCTTCTGCAACCGGCTCCAGCTATATGAGACGATATTTGACCTTCTTCTGAAGTCATCCACTCCCAGACCGGAAGAGAACTTAGCTGTGCCCCCGGTGGGAAGAATATGGCTTGGACCGGCTACATAGTCACCAACTGCCGTCGGCGTCCAGGGCCCTATGAAAATGGTTCCAGCACTGGCAATTTTTTTTAGAATCTTTTCCGGCTTGCGGACCATAATTTCCAGATGCTCTGGAGCTATTCTGTTAATCAGGTAGACAGCCTCCTCTATGGTCTTAGTAACAATTACGCAGCTCGTCCTAACTTCCTTTTCTGCTTTCTTAGCTAAACTCATGGAAGTGGTGAAAAGTATTGATATGCCCTTTACATGCTCGGCCTGTGCTTTCAGGTCTGAGATGATAAAAGAGGCCTTGCTGCTGCCATCAGCTAAGATGACTACTTCGCTTGGGCCGGGGAGCATCTCAATGCCAACCTGGCCGAAGAGCTGTCTCTTGGCTGAAATAACATACCTGTTCCCTGGTCCAATGATCTTCTGAACCTTTGGTATGGTTTCCGTGCCAAAGGCTAAAGCGGAAATGGCTTGAGCTCCCCCCACCCTGTATATTTCGTTCAGACCAAGCAGACTGACCACTCCTAATAGATATGGGTTAACAGAACCATCTCTTGCCGGTGGGGTTGCCACCACTATGTCTTTAACGCCAGCTACCTGAGCCACGGTAACCGTCATAAGAAGAGTAGATATCAGAGAGGCGGGAACATAAATTCCCACCCTTTCAATGGGCAGGTAGCTTTGTCCTAAGAGGAGACCGTCTCTTGCGGACATCCATGACTTCCTCAGCTCTCTCTTATGGAATTTAGCTATATTTCTTCGGACTGAATTGAAGATCTTTTCCGACTCTTTATCAACCTTCTCAGCCGCCTCCCTTATTTCCTCTTCTGAAACTCTCAACCGGGAAGCTCTTAATAAGACTCCATCGAATTTCCTTGTCCACTTTAAGACTGCCTTATCTCCATTGCGGCGAACATCTCTGATGATCTCCTTGACTACCTCATCTGCTTCTTCTTGCAAATGATATCTATTAACAATCTTCTCTATCTTACCTTTGTCTATCCAAGACCTGATTATATTCATTACTCCTTTATCCGTCTGATGCTTGCTCCAAGCTTAGAGAACTTCTCCTCCATCCTCTCATATCCCCTATCCAGGTGATAGACACGGGAGACCTGCGTCTCTCCCTCAGCCACTAAACCAGCCAGAATCAGGGCGGCACTGGCCCTTAGGTCTGAGGCCATGACCGGAGCTCCACTGAGTTTAGCTCCTCCTTTGACAATGACTCTCGGACCCTCCCGTATAATATTGGCCCCCATCCGCATTAGTTCACTGACATGCATAAACCTATCCGGATAAATCTTTTCTATGATGACACCAATTCCTTCTGATATGCTCATCAGAACCATCATCTGCGCTTGCATGTCGGTGGGGAAGCCCGGATAAGGCAACGTCGTGACATCAACCGCTTTCAGTCTATCTCTGAGGCGCACTTCAATAACTTCCCTTGTCCGATTGACAATTACGCCAGCTTCCTCAAGTTTGTCCACTACTGCCTGGAGATGCTCAAAAAGAGCTCCTTTAAGAGTGACCTCACCCTTAGTAATAGCTCCGGCCACCATGTAGGTTGCCGCCTCAATTCTATCGGGGATAATAGCATGCTCCGCGGGCCTGAGCTCCCCTACCCCATGAATCCGCAGAATATGGGTTCCCGCTCCCCTGACCTTAGCTCCCATCTTATTGAGGAAATTGGCCAAATCAACTATCTCTGGCTCACAGGCCGCTCCCTCAATTACTGTTCTCCCCCTGGCCAGAGTGGCAGCCATCATCACATTAGCCGTCCCCAGGACGCTTGACCCAAAGCTCCCTCCTAAGTAAATTTCGCTACCCTTCAGGCCACTCTTAGCCTCAGCTACGATGTAGCCATGCTCCATCTTTATCTTAGCTCCTAACTTTCTCAGTCCCTTCAGATGCAGGTCAACGGGACGAGGGCCAATGACACATCCTCCGGGATGGGCTACTTTAACTTTACCTAACTTAGTTAGGAGTGGCCCCAGGACGCAGATGCTAGCTCTCATAGTGCGCACCAGGTCATAGGGGGCTAGAGCCTTAATGGTGTGGCCGGGATTAACTCGCACCTGATTATCCCCGGAGAAACTGACTTTAGCTCCCAGGGCTCGCAGGATGTCAGCCATCGTCTCCACATCCCTGAGGCGGGGGACATTGCTGATTGTAGAGCTTCCCTCTGCTAACAGGGCAGCGGCCATGATGGGCAGGGCAGAATTCTTAGCCCCACTGATCCTGACACTACCCCGCAGGGGCTCTCCTCCGGTTATAATAATCTTATCCATTCTTCTCGGAAATAATTACTCTGTCAATCCCTGAATAATCCTTTATGGTTTCCAGATATTGGAAATAGCCATTTCTTATGATAAATTCCTTCACTTTATCGGCTTGACCCACACCAATTTCCAGAGCTAAATAGCCACCGCGCTTCAAATAAAGAGCGCCACCTTCAATAATGGGCGGATAAAATTCCAAACCATCCTCCCCTCCATCAAGGGCCAGGCGAGGCTCAAACCGGCTCACCTCAGGCGCAAGAGCAGAAAAATCCCCGGTGGCAATATAGGGAGGATTAGAGATTACCAGATCAACTTTTCCCTCTAAGCCCAGCTTCTCAAGGGGCGCAAACAAGTTTCCTCTAAGGAATATTATATCTACACCAAAATCTTGAGCATTTCTGCCCGCGACCCGCAAAGCTCCTATTGATATATCAATAGCAAAAGTGCGGCAAGGAAGAGCTTTTGCCAAGGTAATGGCAATATTACCACAGCCCGTTCCCACATCAACAACGGTTGAAAGTTGAGGGTTTCTCTTTCTCAGTTTCTTTAAAGCTCTCTCCACCAGCATTTCTGTTTCCGGCCGGGGAATCATCGTTTCCTGGTTGACCAGGAACTCAGCTCCAATGAACTCACTCTGACCTGTCAGGTATTGCAACGGCAAATGACGACTCCTTCGCCTGATCAGGCCATGGAAAGCAAATAGCTCATCTCGATGAAGCCACTCTTCAGCGTTAAGATAAAGATGGGTTTGAGTGCAATTCAAAAGGTAGAGAAGCAGAAACTCCGCCTCGCTTCTTGCCTTCTCTATGCCCTGCCTCTGAAGGCAATCGCTTCCCTCCTGCAGAGCATCTATCACACGCTGACTCTTCATAATTAATCAGCCTCCAACTTCTGGGCAAGGGCATTGATTAGCTCATCTAAATTTCCTTTTAAGACCTGGTCAAGTTTGTGAAGCGTTAATCCAATCCGGTGGTCGGTCACCCTCCCCTGAGAAAAGTTATAGGTTCTTATCTTCTCGCTGCGCTTCGCCCTTCCCACCTGAGCCCTCCTATCATCTGAAATTCGTTCTTCCTCTTTCTCTTTTAGATAACGCAGTAGCCTGGCCCGCAGAACCCGCATGGCCTTAGCCCGATTCTTATGCTGGGACTTCTCGTCCTGGCATTGAACCACAATCCCGGTTGGAAGATGGGTAATCCTCACCGCCGAATCAGTGACATTTACATGTTGACCACCGGGACCAGATGACCTGAAGGTATCAACTCTAAGCTCCTCCGGGTCTATCTTCACCTCTATTTCCTTCGCCTCAGGGAGAACAGCCACAGTAACAGTTGAGGTGTGAATCCTGCCCTGCGATTCAGTGACCGGCACCCTTTGAACTCTATGCACTCCTCCTTCATATTTCAATCTATGGTAAGCTCCCTTTCCCCCCACTCCAAATATGATCTCTTTAAATCCTCCTCTCCCGGCAGGATGACTATCCATCACCTCTGCTTTCCAGCCCTTTCCTTCTGCATATTTACAGTAAAGGCGGAAGAGGTCGCCGGCAAATAGACTGGCTTCCTCACCCCCTGCCCCAGCTCTGATCTCAACTATGACAGGGCGCTCATCATCCTGTCTTTCCGGTCGCAGGAGCGATTTTAACTCTCCTTCAAGCTCAACCTTTCTTTTTTCCAGCTCCTTCAGCTCGCTCTGGGCCAAACCTCTAAGCTCCTCATCCCCTCCCCCTTGGTCCCTCAAGATGGACTTTGATTCCTCCATTTGCTCCAGCACTCCTTTATAGTCCTGGAATTTGTTAACTGCTTCCCTTAGCTGGCCACATCTGCGAGCATAGCGAGCATAGCGAGCATCGCTGCACTTAACCCGGTCAGCAACAACCTCGGGTTGGCTGAGGAGCCCGGTCAAGCGATTACATTCCTCTTCCATCGCTTGAAGTTTATCAAATATAATCTTTTCCATACTTCTTCCTGAACCGCTCCACTCGCCCGGCGCTATCCATTAACTTCTGTTTCCCGGTGAAGAAGGGATGGCATTTGGAGCATATCTCCACTCTGATATTCTGCCTGGTGGAACGAGTGTGGATGACCTCGCCACAGGCACAGGTAATAGTCGTCTCCTTATACGCTGGATGGATATCCTTTTTCATAAAATCCTCCCCTCATAATTTTATCATACTATCCCGCTTTTGACTACTACTTCTCCATCGCCTGGTCCAATACCTTCAAGAACTCAGCATTAGTCTTTGTCTTCTTCAGCCTCTCAGTGAGCAGTTCCATCGTCTCCGTGATGTTCATGGAAGATAGAACCTTTCGCAGGAGCCAGACTTTATTGAGTTCCTCCGAAGGTAAAAGCAGCTCCTCCTTCCTGGTAGAGGAACGCTCAATATCAATAGCCGGGAAGAGACGCTTCTCCACCAGGCGCCTATCCAGATGAAGCTCCATGTTTCCGGTAGCTTTAAATTCTTCAAAGATGACATCGTCCATTCTACTTCCCGTATCTATCAGACAGGTAGCTATTATGGTCAGGCTTCCTCCTTCCTCAATGTTTCGAGCTGTTCCAAAGAAGCGCTTCGGTTTAGTCAGCGCATTAGAATCCACGCCTCCGGTGAGAATCTTGCCGCTGTGTGGGGCGATGACATTGTGAGCCCGGGCTAAACGGGTCAAACTATCAAGCAGTATAACCACGTCTTTCTTGTGCTCGCTTAAGCGCTTTGCCTTCTCAATGACCATCTCAGCTACCTGAACATGGCGTTCGGCCGGCTCATCGAAGGTGGAGCTTACCACCTCTCCCTTCACCGAACGCTTCATCTCGGTAACCTCCTCCGGCCTCTCTGAAACGAGGAGGACGATGAGAACAGCCTCGGGATGATTGGTAGTGATGCTATTGGCAATCTTCTGGAGAAGCACCGTCTTGCCTGCCCGTGGAGGAGAGACGATCAGCCCCCGCTGCCCCTTTCCGATAGGAGCAATGAGATCCATCACCCGCATAGAGATCTCACCCGGGACAGTCTCCAATTTGAAGCGCTCTCCCGGGAAAATAGGAGTGAGGTTGTCAAAGAGGATCTTTTGCTTCTCTGTCTCCGGGTCTTCATAGTTAACTGCTTCCACCCGAATCAGGGCAAAGTAGCGCTCTGTGTCCTTGGGGGGCCTTATCTGGCCGGAGACAATATCTCCGGTGGTCAGACTGAACTTACGAATCTGGGATGGGGAGACATAGATGTCGTCCGGACCAGGGAAGTAATTATAATTGGAGGAGCGTAAGAATCCGAATCCCTCAGACAGTGTCTCTAAGACTCCCTCCCCGAAGATTAACCCGTTCTTCTCCGTCTGGGCTTGCAATATTTTGAAGATGAGTTCCTGCTTCTTCAGGGCTCTGAACTCAGTGATGTTAAGTTTATTGGCCACCTTGCGTAGTTCCGATATGGTCATCTCCTTCAATTCTCTAATATCCATGCTAACCTCCCATTTACAGTTCCGGGGACAGTCCCCTCATAACTTTCTTCCATTTTCTACTACGGTTGTTGACACTATAGTTTATTCATGTCCTCCCATATTTTCCTAACCTGCTTCATCGTTTCCTCCAGATCTGCGTCATTTCTAATCACATAGTCAGCTAACTTTTCTTTCTTCCTTAAAGACATCTGAGAATCAATCCGTCTTATAGCTTCCACTTCAGCCAATCCGCTCCTGCGCAATCGCTTAATCTGATTCTTCCGGCTGGCTACTACCACCACTAACTTGTCCACCATGGAAACCAGATTAGCCTCAATGAGAAGAGGAACATCGATGATAATAGCTGATGGCTCTGGGCTCGGGGCTGATTGCTGCTTTTTTATCCTTGTTACTGCCTCCTCGATTACCTCAATGACCCTTGGATGGATAATTCTCTCAAGTTTCTTTCGTTTTCTTTGGTCAGCGAAGACGATTCTGCCCAATCTTCTTCTGTTGATAGACAGATTCTTATTTAGGATACCCTCGCTTGCAGCCCTAAAGGGCGTCCTGTGGACAGCACTCTTACGTGTCCCGAATTCATCTACTACTCGTTGCCAGATGGCTGTGCCTGGCTTAATCAACTTATGAGCAATCCTGTCAGCATCAATAACCTCCCCACCCAGTTGAGCAAACATCTTAGCCGCGGTGCTCTTCCCACAAGCTATCCCACCAGTTATGCCAATTACCAGCATACTAAGCCGCTATCCTTTTTAATCTAAATCTGCAAATAGTTCCTGGCTCTCTCTCCCTTCCAGAGTTATCTCATCAACTAACTTCCTGAATTCCAACTCCCGGAAGATTTCAGCTAACCTCCCCCGGTCGGCTTCTCCACTCCGTAGCTGCTGGAAATCAATCAACAGGGGAACCTTTTCGTCAAGGGTGACTAATCGTTTACTCAACTCAGCCTGCTCAGAGAATTCCTTCAGGCTTTCTCTCTGCTTCTTATTGGGTATTCGCTCCAGGTTATTAAGGACGCTCTCTAAACTCTGAAATTCCTGAATTAGTTTGGCGGCTGTCTTCTCTCCAATTCCAGGCACCCCGGGAATGTTATCCGAACTGTCACCCATAAGAGACATAAGGTCAGGCATCTCCTGAGGTCGGACACCGAAGCGCTCCCTGACCTTATCCTCATCATATATTAATCCTTCCTTATGAAAACTCAGGACCTTGATG
>JAGMAN010000102.1 GCA_023130215.1 bacterium | reverse complement strand
TCCGGCTTCTCCACAAATTTTTCTACTTCATATGCTTCAATTTTTTCGCTCTTCGCTCTTCGCTCTTGATTTTTGATTTTTATATACCCATATCCCATATCCGGCCGGGTGCATTTTATGCCTAAGGTGACTAAATTACCACTCGCCTCTGCCAGCTCTGCCCCCGCCTTAACAATCTCCAGAAATCTTTCCCTCTCTTTAATCAAATGGTCAGCAGTTAGAACTACCATGACCGCCTCTGGTTTCTCCTTCTCAATTCTGACCGCGGCCAAACCGATACAGGCCGCTGTGTTTCGCCCCAGTGGTTCGGAGATGACATTCTTCGCTGGAACTGAGGGAAGCTGGCGTCTAACTTCCCCGGCTAAATTTTCTCCGGTAACGATATAAATATTCTCCTCGGCAGTAAGTGGCTTTACCCGCTCTACTGTCTCCTGAATCATCGTCCTAACTCCGGCAATGGGAAGGAGCTGTTTGGGATGTTTTCCCCGGCTCCTCGGCCAGAACCTCTCCCCACGACCACCGGCCATGATAACCGTAACTAACATAGAATCACCTCATTCACTCTGTCCATATCCTCCTCCATGATGTCTAAGATACCAGAGTTTAGCTTCCTGCGGAGGCATAGCGGTAAGTTTCACTCTTAGGGTGGAAGCTAACTCCAGAGCTCCCTTAGCCGTCATGGCCACATATTCTAACATTATAGATGCCCGAAGAGCCTTAGCGGGAGCCTCATCAAATGTAAAGACCCCGTGTTTTCCCAGTAAAATGGCAGGGCAACCTTCCTTCCTGTATTTGAGAATGGCCTTTCCAATGTGGTCAGCCTGGTTACCGACATAAGGGGTGCAGGGAATCTCCACTCCAAATATATCGGCATGGGTGGTGTTATAGACAGGAATGGGCTGTTCGAGCATAGCGAACATCGTTGCCTGGGGTGAGTGGGTATGGATCACGCTACCAACATCTTCAAGGTTACGGTAGAGGTAGAGGTGATGAGGAGTATCAACAGAGGGCTTCTTTTTCCCTTCAACTACCCTTCCTTCCAGATCCACTACTACCAGGTCATCCTGCTTCAATGACTTATAGGGAACCCCGCTTGGCTTGATAACTACATATCTATTCTCTCTATCCATCCCACTCACATTTCCGGTGGTCCCAACCACCAGGTTATTCTCAGGAAGAGCTAAGTTAGCTCTCCAGACTTCTTCTTTCAATCTCTCCAACATTTTGTTACCCCCTTACCTCATCCCGTATTCTCAGTAAATCCTTCATCACATGAGCTAAGTTCCCAGACCGTTCCCTGGTCCCAAAGACATCGTGAAGTTCCTGGTAAAGAGCAAACAGTCTCTGGTAAATCTCCTGGCTCTCCCTAATAGGGTAATAAACTGTCTCCTTAAGGGTGGACATAGCCGCCTGTGCTTCCTCCACCCTTTCGTATCCACCGTTCTCCTTACCCGCAGCCACTGCCCCAAACATAGCTGCTCCTAAGGCGCAGGTCTGGGAGGAGCCGGATAGCTTCATAGGACGACCAATGATGTCAGCGTAAATCTGCATGAGGAAGGGATTGCGCTCGGCAATCCCGCCACAGTTTATCACCTCTTTCACGCTTACTCCATACTCCTCAAACCGGTTTATAATCACTTTTGCTCCGTAGGCAGTAGCTTCAATCAAAGCTCGATAAATTTCCTCAGGTCTCGTCTGAAGAGTTTGTCCAATGAGAAGTCCGGTCAGTCGGGCATCGACCAAAATTGTCCGGTTGCCATGGTTCCAATCAAGGGCCAACAGTCCACTTTCTCCCGCTTTAATAGAGGAAGCCTTCTCACTAAGAAGCTGATGAATATCTATCTTCCTCTTTTCTGCCTCCTCTGAGTAGTCAGAAGGGACTAATTTTCCTACAAACCAGTTAAATATATCTCCCACCGCTGACTGCCCTGCCTCCAGGCCGAAGTGGCCCGGGAGAATTGAACCATCCACAATGCCGCAAAGCCCGGGAATATCGGGAAGGTCTTCCTTGTCGGGAACGACCATCATATCACAGGTGGAGGTGCCGATAATTTTTACCAAAGTTCCCGGCTTTATCCCGGCTCCTACTGCCCCCATGTGAGCATCGAAGGCTCCTACTGACACAGCAGTTCTCTCCCTCAGGCCCAGTTTTTCAGCCATATCTGCGCTCAAAGTGCCTGCTCGGACATTAGCAGGGTAAGCCTTACTATAGAGCCGCTGGAGAAGTTCTTCTAATTTAGGATCAAACTTAGCCAGGAACCCCCTGGCGGGCAATCCTCCCCACTTCTCATTGAACATAGCCTTGTGACC
>JAGMAN010000101.1 GCA_023130215.1 bacterium | reverse complement strand
ACACACTTCTTATTATATTACCTGTGAAGATCAATGCTCATAAAAGGCTATTCTTAAGCCCTGAGAGGGTCTTTGAGGCTCGTTTAGAGAAGCAGGGGGGTATTTTTGTAGGGATGATTTTGTCTTTTCGTTCTTTTAAAAAAGTTTTATTAAAAATAAGGGAATTATCTGGTTAGAGAACCATGAATAAGAAAAAAAGCTCTATTTTGGTTATCCAAGTGTTTTTTTCCATGAAATATTGACCCCAGTTTTCAGATACTTTTGACCTCCTTAATTCTGGTGTCCAAATAGTGTCCATAAGAGGACCAAAATGGGGTATTTTGAAGCATATTGAGACAAAGAGAAACAAACAAAGTAAGTATAATAAAATAAAGGGATTACGTGTGTTTTCAACCACTTACGTAATCCCTTATTTTGGCTTTACGAAAGCCCTGCTCTACCAACTGAGCTACGTGGGCAAATTATTAAATTTCAATGACTTACAGCAACAAGCTCAAGTGTCATTTCCTATGAAAGTAAAACATTTGTCTGCGCATTTTATCATTTATCATTTCATTTCTTCAGTTGCTCCTGCCTTCTTCTTATAGCTTCTCTTCTCTGACTGGTAGCTTTTTCGTCCGACTTAATGACAATTTCCACCACACTTCCTTCAGAGCTACCTTCAGGAAGCTGGTCAAGGGGAAAAATAACCTCCCCTCCTTCTCTCAATTGAATTACGGCTACCTCTTCCTCAATTCGATCAATGACTCCCTGCATGAAGCCTCCCCTTTTTTCTTGATTCTTCATACACCATCTGGAATGGAATCCCTTTCTCTCTGGCTATCCTTTTGCAATCCTCATATTCAGGTGAAATCTGCTTTATTCTGTTTCCGGTTTTAGCTATTTTCACCTTAATTTTCCCATACTTTGTCTTTACCTCCTTTACTACCCGAGGCAGTTTGTAACGGCTGACTGAGTAGGTTCTTAGGCCTAAGGAGGGAGTCTCTGAGAATATAATCTTTATCAAATCTTCCGCCTGGGCTTTTTCAGACAGAACAGTAAGAAGGATGCCTGGCCTGCTCTTCTTCATCCACACCTGGGTCAGGAAGACATCCAGGGCTTCTCCTTCAAACAATCTCTCCTGCAGATAATCATAGACCTGAGGATTCATATCATCAATATTTGATTCTATCACTACCACTTCATCTCGCTCATAACTACCGCCTGGCCGTTTTTGAAATACAGGCCTGGACTGCCCAATGAGGACTCTCAACAAATTAGGACGGCCGGATAAATTTCTTCGGCCAGCTCCATAGCCAATGGACTCTATCTTCAGGGGAGGAACCTGGCCAAAGTTTTCTGTTAAGGTAGTGATAATGGCCGCTCCCGTTGGGGTAACCAGTTCTCCTTCAACATCTGAGAATGAAACGGGAATGCCTTTCACTAACTCCAGGGTAGCCGGGGCCGGCACAGGCAATCTACCTCCTTCTACTTCTACCCATCCACTTCCCAGAGATAAGGGAGAGCTATGGATCTTTTCCACTCTCAGTATCTTCAGCCCAATCACTGCTCCTACCACATCTATTATGGAATCAATTGCTCCCACTTCGTGAAAATGGGTCTCTCCCCTCTTCATTCTATGAACCCTGTCCTCAGCTTTTCCTAACCTTCTAAATATAGCCTGACTTCTCTCCTTTATGTCCTCATCCAATCTGCTTCTTTGAATAAGGCTGAGAATCTCGCTTAAATTTCGCTCCCCTACCCTACCCTTAGTCACTTCTACTCTGAACTGTCTCCCGGCTAAGTTATGCTTTTTCACTTTTCCTGTTTTAATTTGATATCCTCTCAGGTCTAATTTTTTAAGTTCTTCCTCAAGAACTTTAACCTTCAAGCCAGCATCAATCAATGCCCCTGAAATCATATCACCGCTTATTCCGGAAAAACAGTCAAAATAGGCTATCCTCATCCTACTACTATGTTCTCCTATTTATCAAGCTGGCTAAATAACCTGCTCCATAGCCATTATCTATGTTGACCACAGCTACCCCGGGAGCGCAACTATTGAGCATGGTCAGCAGCGGAGCTATCCCTTTGAAACTGGCTCCATAGCCAACGCTGGTGGGGACAGCGATTACAGGACATTCAACTATCCCCCCCACCACGCTGGGCAGAGCCCCTTCCATTCCAGCTACCACGATAATGACATTGGCCTTAAAGAGCTCTTCGGTCTTATCTAAGAGCCGATGTATACCGGCAACTCCTACATCATAGAGCTTCTTTACCCGGTTGCCCATGAACTCGGCCGTAACGGCCGCCTCCTCAGCTACTTGAATATCAGAGGTGCCAGCCGTGATCACTAAGATCCTCCCTTTAACTGACTTTTCTTTTTTTCTCTTGACCCGTTGCAAATTGCTACTGGTCTTGATAATTACTGCTCTTGCCTTCTCAAAGTAACGCGCCTTCGGATGGCGAAGTTTAACAGCCTGGAAAATGGCCTCATTGGCTCTGGTGGCTAAGACGCTTGAGTTGTCTTTCGCCAATTCATCTACAATTTTTACTATCTCTTCTACCGACTTCCCCGGGCAGAATACTGTTTCTGGGGACCCTTTCCTGAGAGTCCGGTGGCTATCTACCTTGGCAAAACCCAAATCCTGGTAGGGAAGAATCTTAAGCCGGCGGAGAGCCTTCTCCACGGATATTTTTTTAGCCCGCACATCCTTCAAAAGGTTTTTTACTGATTGAATGTTCACTCAGCCGCCCTCTCCCAGCGAAGTGAGCCCATGACTGCTTGAGCGATGTTAGTGAGGTGGTCTCCTATTTTCTCTAAATTATTTACAAAATCTAAAAAGACTATTCCGGAAAGCACCTTGCAAGCTCCCTTATTAAGTCTCTGAATGTGATTCTGACGAAGTTCAATCTGTAGTTGATTAACTCTATCTTCCCGCTTGAGAGCCCTTCGGGCAGAGGTCTTATCATTAGCTCTGAGAGCGGTAATTACATCTTCAATCATATTGCTTGTCTCGGAGTACATCCCTTTTAGCTCGGCTATAGCCAGGTCGGTGAAGGGAAGCCTCTCCTCAATCTTCCTTTGAGCTAACTCAACTAAATTCTCGGCGTGGTCACCTATTCTTTCAATGTCATTGACGCTGTGCAGAAAAACAGGCAGCTCCTGCGATTCTTCTTCACTCAGATTTCTTTGAGATAGTTCCACTAAATATTGGGTGATCTCAGTTTGCAAATTATCAATGGCTTCCTCAGTGGATGCTACCCGGTTAAGAGATTTAACATCGTTATTAAGAAATCCATCCATAGCATCCTTGACTGCTCCCCGGGCAACCTCTGCCATCCTCACTATCTCTCTTCTCGCCTGTTCAAAAGCCATGGGAGGAGTGTCAAGGAGATGTTTCTCTAAATACCTGGGGACAGCTGCCAGCTCTGCCGCACCAGGCACTATCTTAACGGAAACCCTCTCCAGAAGACCTATCAAAGGCAGGAATATAATAGTATTGACGATATTGAAAGCGCTGTGAGCCAGAGCGATGGCAAACATCACGTTGGCAGCTACTATCGGACCAGGAATGACAGCATCTATGGCTCTGGCATACCAGCCAGACTGAACCAGAGGGAACATCCAGGCTACACCGATTACATTGAACATTGTATGAGCTCTAGCCGTCCGTCGAGCCGGAACATTTGTGCCCATAGCGGCTAATTCAGCAGTGATGGTGGTCCCGATGTTGTCGCCCAAGATGAGAGGAATGGCTGCCGGAAAGCTGATTAAACCCTGAAAGGCCATAACCGCTATGATAGCAATGGTGACGCTACTGGATTGGAACAGCATAGTGACTACCATTCCAGCCAGCACCCCCAAGAGGGGATTCCGGCTAAAGCTCTCGAAGAACTTCTGGACTGCCGGGCTGTCGTGGTAAGGCTGAAAAGCTCCCTTCATAAAGGAGAGCCCCAGGAAGAGAATTCCAAAGCCAAGCAGGACCTGACCCCGGAGTTTGGACTTGCGGCTCCTTCCCATAGAGGAGACGGCGAATCCTATTCCAATAATGGGTAGGGCAAAGTGCGTGATCTTGAAGTCTTCCATAAAAGAGATGAGTGATACCAGCCAGGCGGTAACGGTGGTCCCGATGTTTGCTCCCATAACTACGCTGATAGCTTGCCTGAGACCCATTAATCCGGCATTGACTAAGCCAACAGTCATGACGGTAGTGGCACTTGAGGACTGAATAATGCAAGTGACTGCCGCTCCGACCAGGACTCCAATGACCGGGGTCTTGATGAGTAGTTGCAATATCCTTCTCACCCGTTCTCCCGCTACTTTGCGGAGTCCATCCGATAGCAGTTTCATGCCAAAAAAGAATAGCCCTAATCCACCAATTAGTCCAAATACTAATTCTCTGCCCACCTCTACCTCCTGATAATCATTCTCCTCAAGATATCTGCAACATTCTCAGCATGGTCAGCAATTAACCCTATCTGTTTAGATATGTTTATTAAGAAGAATACAGAGATAGGGTCCATTTCCTTCTCTACCTGAAATAATTTTTTAGCGAAATCAAGTTGTATCCCATCTGCTTCCCACTCCCTCTTGGCCGCCAGGTCTAATGATCTCAACGCCTTGTCCAGTTCATTCCTGGCATAAGAGCTTTTCTCCAAAGACTTCAACTGCGCTGTAGCTGACTTCACTGCCTCTACTGCCTCCATTACCTTGTCAGTAAGCTTCAACAGCCTTTTCTTCAAGACCTCGGGCAAGCGCGTCTTACGCATCTCCATAAGCTTTGCTACATCCTCACAAGAATCAGCAATCCTGTCCTGCTCTTTAAGATAAGACAGAATATCTGCCCTCTCAATGGAGCTGAAGAAACTTTTGGATAAACTATCCCGAATTGTCCCTTTTATCATATCCGCCTGGTGCTCTAATCTTGAGATCTCTACGGAGTGTTCTTTAACCTTGCTATAGTCTTCCTCTGTAAACTCTTTCACTAACTTCCTTAAAAGTTTGAGACAGTCATTAACTTTCATCATGTGTTCATGGATGGGTCCGGAGGGAGACCGCCCTAAGATACCACCTATAATTTTCATATCTACATCGCCTCCTTTTCGACACATTATAGCATGATTGAAATACAATGCAAGAAAATTCCTCGCAACTTTTTTGCTGTATAGGAA
>JAGMAN010000100.1 GCA_023130215.1 bacterium | reverse complement strand
GTAGTAAGGAAAGTTTTTATGCTTTCCTATACTGCAACATAATTTTCCGCTTTTTGGTTGATTCTTGAGCTGATTTATGATAACCTATTGATGAGAGGATAGTTATGGGTGGTAGAGAGATAAGTCTATTAAGTTTTGGATTGATTGGCGGCTTAGCCATTTTCATCTATGGGATGCACCTGGCCGCCGAGGGACTACAGAAGATAGCCGGTGGCCGCCTCAAGGCTATCCTTGGGCTATTAACCAAAAACCGTTTTCTTGGAATGATTATTGGTCTTCTGGCCACGGTAGCTACCCAGAGCTCAAGTGCCACCACCGTTATGTTAGTCAGCTTTGCCAATGCCGGCCTGATGGAACTCCGCCAGACAATCGCAGTGATATTGGGAGCTGATATTGGAACTACCCTGACTGTTCAGTTGATTGCTTTCAAGATAAGTGACTATGCTCCTCTGGGCATTGCCTTAGGTTTCATAATGACTCTTCTCAAGGAACGCCGGAGAATTAGATATGTGGGCCAGGTTATCTTAGGATTTAGTTTTGTCTTCTTTGGCATGGGAGTTATGTCCACAGCTTGCCATCCTCTCAGGACCCTTCCTGGTTTTACCCAGGCTCTTCTCAGCCTTGAGAAAACGCCATTACTGGGAATCTTAACTGCCGCGGCTTTTACTGCAGTTATCCAGTCCAGTGCCGCTACCTTAGGGCTGACCCTTGTTTTAGCCGGACAGGGGCTACTTACCATGAGAGGAGCTATTCCTATAATCCTGGGAGCTAACATTGGAACCTGTGCTACTGCCCTTTTAGCCAGCATGGGAACTTCACGGGAAGGAAAACAAGTAGCCCTGGCTCATCTCTTATTTAAGGTGGTAGGAGTGCTCATCTTCCTCCCCCTCCTCTCCCCCTTTGGGAAATTTGTTGAAGGCACTTCTGAAAATATAGGTCGTCAGATAGCCAATGCCCACACCATGTTTAATGTCATAAACACCCTCTTATTTTTACCCTTTGTCCTGATTATGGCTAACTTCATTAAGAGGTTAATTCCGGCAAGACCCGCAGGGGAATTGATTGATAAGAGCAAGTACTTAGACGAAAAAGTATTAGATATGCCTGCTCTTGCTCTCAGCCAGGCTACCAAGGAGGTTCTAAGGATAGCCGACATCAGCCTGGAGATGGTCAGGGAGAGCTTAATGGTTCTTCTTGAGAACGATGAAAGGACACTGCAAAAGTTAAGAGGAAGAGAAAAGATGGTTGATTCCTTGAGCCAGGAGACTATCGGATATCTCACCCGCCTCTCTCAAAGGAGACTGAGTGATGAGGAATCCCGCAGAGGAATAAGCCTGCTTTATATTGCTAATGATTTAGAACACATCGGTGATCTGGTCAACAATAACCTCTTAGAGTTAGCTCAAAAGAAGATGGATAAGGACCTTTCCTTCTCCATAGAGGGAGCCCTGGAATTAGAGAGGATGCACAGGAAGGTCCTGGATAATTTAGAGATGGCCGTCAATGCGCTTGCCCAAAGTGACCTCAGCCTGGCCAGGAAAGCTATCAGTTCCAAAGCCGAGATAAATCAAATGGAGAGGGACCTGCGCCGGGCCCATCTCAGTCGCCTGGGTAAGGAACTACCCGAGACCACTGAAACGAGCACCATTCACTTAGATGTCATAGATAACCTGAAACGGATAAACTCCCATGCCGCTAATATCGGATATGCTATCTTAGGAGAGCTTTAGGTCTGCTACTGCATTTAAGGTGAGGGAGTCACTCCTGCATCCCTGTTGGAAGCGATAATATCCAGCCGAGGCAATCATGGCCGCGTTATCGGTAGAGAGATACCGAGGAGGAATATAGACCCTTATTCCCGCTTCTGCTGCCTCTTCTTTCAGTCTCCTCCTTAGGGTGGTATTGGCCGTTACTCCTCCTCCTACCACTAACTTTTTTACCTTTGTCTTGTTGACTGCCTTTAAGCTCTTCTTCACCAGGACGTCAACCACAGCCGCTTGGAAGCTGGCGGCAATATCAGTCACTGGCAAAGACGTAGGAGGGGGAATGGAACCGCTGTCCCTATTTAATGGTCCTCCCTTATCATCCACTGCTTGTCGCTTCAAGTAATAGAGGACGGCTGTCTTCAGGCCGCTGAAGCTGAAATCAAAAGAATGTGGCAGATAAGGACGTGGGAATTTTATTTTTCTGCTATCTCCCTTTTGAGCTAATCTGTCAATGGCCGGACCGCCTGGATACCCCAGGCCAAGAAGTTTTCCCACCTTGTCATAAGCCTCACCGGCCGCATCGTCCCGAGTAGCTCCTAAAAGTTCGTATTTTCCATAGTCTTTAACTAAGACTAAGCTGGTGTGTCCGCCGGAGACGATCAGGCTGAGGAAAGGAGGGTGGACCACCCGGGTTAAGAAATTAGAATAAATATGCCCCTCTAAGTGATTAATGCCGATGAGGGGTAAATTATGGACATAACTGAGAGCTTTAGCTGTAGATACTCCCACTAAGAGGGAGCCAATTAATCCCGGGCCATTGGTTACTGCGATTGCCCCTATGTCTTCAGGAGACGCTTTGGCGACTTGATAGGCTTCTTTCAGGATTAGGGGAATGGCCCGGAGATGGGCCCGACTGGCCAACTCGGGAACAACTCCTCCAAATTTTTTGTGGAGCCTTAGTTGGGAGGCAACAATATTGGAGTGGATTTTTCTGCCATCTTCCACTATGGCCGCAGCTGTCTCATCGCATGAGGTCTCAATTCCCAGAACTAACACGCTTTGGCTGCTCCAGGGTTAGACGGCAAGTAATAATAGACTTCATACCAACGACCATCATCAAGGACCTTGCCTTCTTTTCTTCCAGAGTGCGATGGCTGATGACTCTCCCACCCACTTTCTTCACTGCTTTCTCAATTGCCCGGTAATATTCTTTTAAGGGGCGAGAGGTAGGAACCCTGACCTGTTTGGTGAAGTGTATCCACTTTAGCTTTCCATCTTTCTTCTCCTCAGAATACTCAAGAATGAGGTCCTTCATGGATATCCCCATCTGCACCAGGGCCTCATTGATGGCCGAGTCAATTCTTCGGGAGACGGCTTCATGATTGATTAGCAGTGACCAGGAGATTAGAGATTCTTCCCCCTGCCTGGCCCGCAGGAAATCAAGGCCGAGAAAGCCGCCTATCAAGATAAGGAGCAGTCCAATGATAACTGATTTGGGAGAGCCTCTATTCTCATCCATCATCCTTCCTCCTCCAGGCTATATATCTCCTTAAAAATTGGCCAGGCTTTTAGAACATTAACAGCTTGTTCTAACTGGGGGTCAGACCTTTCTTCCTCTTCTTTACTTTCTTCTAACATAGAGGGCGGTTTGGTTTTCTCCCCACTGGCCGGCTCTTTTATTTCGACGGTAAAGTCTGGGGCAATTCCTTCGTTCTGAATCAAGCGACCCTGAGGAGTAAAATATCTGGCTGTGGTCAGTCGTAAGGCGGAGCCATCACCGAGAGGAACGACCGTCTGAACTGAGCCCTTCCCAAAGGTCTTGGTGCCAACCAATATTCCTCTCCTCCAGTCCTGAACAGCTCCCGCTACAATCTCTGAGGCGCTGGCACTATACTCATTTACCAATATAGCCAGAGGGTAATTGGGATGAGGCTCCGCCTTAGCCATGTATTTCCTTGACTGGGACTGCTTTCTCCCCTCAGTATAGACAATCAATCTTCCCTTGGGAAGGAATTTATCTACTACCTCAACGGCTGTATCCAGAAGGCCGCCGCAATTGAACCTTAAATCCAGCACCAGGCTCTCCATCCCCTCTTTCTCCAGCTCCTTGAGAGCCTCCTCTAAATCTGCACCTGTCCCTTCTCTAAATTCTATAAGGTGAATGTAGCCAATATTGCCTTCTATAATCTTTGCCTCTTTTATGCTGGGAAGGTCAATTCTCTCTCGGGTAAGGGTCGCTTCAGGTAGAATCTTCCCCTCGCGCATTATGGTGATGGTTACCCTGGTTCCTTCCGGACCACGTAACTTCCTTACAGCCCCTAAGAGCGTTGTCTCCTCTGTAGATTCTCCTTCAATTCCCACGATGACATCGCCCGTTTTGATACCAGCTCGGGAGGCAGGAGTATCTTCAAGAGGAGAAATAACGGTGAGCAGTTTATCCTTAATAGTAATGTA
>JAGMAN010000010.1 GCA_023130215.1 bacterium | reverse complement strand
AGTTTTGAGGCTAATTCATTTAAGGTCAGGTTGGCCTGCCCTTCGCTTGCAGCCCTAAAGGGCGTCCTGTGGACAGCACTCTTACGTGTCAACTCGGCAATGATGGCTGGTGGTCCCTTTGTTTCATAATCGAGTCCCTCTTCCGTACTATGCACATAAGATGTTCTCTCTTCACTCTCCGGGAGCTCCTCAACCAATTTTTTTGCTTTCAGCCACCCGAAGGTGCCAATAACTTGACCCTCAGAGAGGTCAAGGTTCTTTATCATATCCGATTCGCTGTGGCTTTTCCCTGGAATCATATTTTTCAATATATGAACTTCCAGAGGCTTTAACCGCTCCACTAATTCTTTGATTTCTTTTTCCCTCATTCCTTTTCTACCTTCCTTATCCTCAAATCTCGTCCGACCCTGATGAAGGCGTGAAAGATGGCTATGAACTCAAGACGCCCCAACCACATGCCCAATATCTGGGCTATCTTGCAGGCTATGGGCATATCCGGCCTGGTGATTCCCAGTGAGAGCCCTACTGTTCCCATAGCTGAGGCGAACTCGAACATGGATTGAGGAAGGGAAAATCCACTTCCTAAGAAGATGGTTACCCCGATGAGATAGGTTAGAAGATAAAGGCCGGTGAAGCCAGCTACTGCCTGGATATGTTTATCCTGTATCTCCAGCCTTTCCCCCCGCCTCCAGATCGTCCTCTGGATAACGGCTGAGGAGGGATAGAATTGCTTCTTTATCCACCACCAGATTGACTTAATGATAATGGCTATTCGGTAAAGTTTGATTCCACCGGCAGTGGAGCCCGTTCCTCCTTCAATGACCATTAGAACGATAATGAGAAATAGTGAAAACTGACTCCATTGGCTAAGCGCTGTTGTGGAGTAGCCGGTTCCACTAAGGGCGGAGACTACCTGGAAGAGACCATTTCGGAAACCCTCCCACAGACCAGGGGGACCAGCATATGACAGGCTGATGCCAAGCCGGGGGCTCATTAACCCAAAGATAACCAAGGGTGTAATTATAATAATCAACCATGCCATCAGTTTTATCTCAGCATCCTTCAGTCCTTTCTTTCCCCGGCTGGAGATCAGAGCATGGTGAGTAGCAAAATTAGTCGTCCCCAGGAGCATGAGCACTAAACTTACAATCTCCACCGGGACGCTTTGCCAGTAGGCTATGCTTTCACTCTTAGTGGAGAAACCACCTGTGGCTAAGCCGGACATAGCATGGCAGATAGCATCAAAGATTTCCATTCCAGCCGCCAGGTAAAGAAGGACTCCCAGGATATAGTAGGCCAGGTAAATCTTGACAATCATTCGAGCGGTATGCATGATGTGAGGAACTAAATGGTCTGTTCTGGCTTCTGCCTCATAGACCCCGGGTCCCAAAGAGCCAATGATGGCCGAGAGCATGATTACTGCCAGTCCTGCTCCTCCCACAAACTGCATCAGGCTTCGCCAGAGGAGGAAAATGGAGGCAGTATTGTCCGGATTGACCATGGTCAGTCCGGTGGTCGTCCATCCGCTCATGGCCTCAAAGATAGCATCTAATGGCGATAGGATTTTGGACAGGACAAAGGGGAGAGAACCCAGGATGACCGCTATCAACCAGATGACCGTTACCATGAGGGAAGCATCAGGAGCGGTCAAGGGCGGGCTCTCGCCCCCCGGCCGAAAGCCCCTCCAGAGGCAAAGCCCTATTAGGATAGAGAATATGGCCGGGATGAGAAAGCTACCCAGGTGGCTCATCTCCTCTGGCCAGAAAAGGAGACTGAAGAGAGGCAGAAGAAGAATAACTCCCAGCCCCATGGTTAATAGTCCTAAATAACTTATTAGGCTGGAATACTTGTGGTTCAGAGGAGACATATGCTTTAAATTATTTGCTGGAGAGTAGCTTTCCTCTGAGCGGTAGTTAAGGCCAAAACCTTATCCTTCACCTTAAGAGTGGTCTGCCCATGGGGAAAGATTATCTGGCTGCCCCGAATGACAGAAATGATAACGCATTCCTCCGGGAGAGCTAACTCCATGATCTTTTTATCCTTAGCCGGGGAACTCTCCCCTATCTCTTTCTCCACAATAGCTACCTTCCCCTCCTTTAAGGTGAGCAGGGTAATGATGTCTTTCAAGGAGACCTCTTCCTGCACTAATGAGGAGATTATCTCTGTAGTGCAGACAGCCATATTTACTCCCCCTAACTTCTTAAACAGTTCTTTGTTCTGGGGGTTGCTTACCCGGGCGATGGTCCGGGGTACTTTGAAATGCTGGTGGGCTAACTGGCAGGCAATTAAATTGTCCTCATCCCGCCCGGTAAGGGCTATTAAGACATCAGCATTTTGCACTTCTGCATCGGCTAAGGTCTTTAAATTGGTTCCATCTCCATTAATGACCACCGCCTTCAGGTCTTTGACCAGGCCGCTGCATCTAGCCGACTTTTCTTCAATTATGGTTACCTGATGCTTGTTGGAAAGCAGTGCCCGGGTCAATGAATAACCAACGTTTCCTCCTCCCACTATAACGACTTGCATTATTTCTCCTGTGAGAGCTGTCCCAGCAGCTTCATCTTGCCGGAAGATACCGCCCCTACTACCTCTGCCCCCGGCAGAAGACCTTCCACCAGATTCTCCAGAGTGACTTTACCCTCATTTAAAATAGCACATGGTGAGAAAGTTCCAGCTCTCACCATTTTGGCAAGTTTTATAGAAGTCTCCCGGGTGGGCAATTTAAACTGGACTACCCTCACCTCTCCCAGGTTGACCAGGACCTGTATCTCCCGGGGAGTCTTCACCATCTCAGCCAAGCGATGGGCAGCCAGGGTAGTGGCTGAGACTGCCTCCAGGTCGTATTCTCGATAAACATCCATTTTCCTTGGATCCTTCACCCTCACTAACACTCGAGGAACATTGAATATCTTCCTGGCTATCTGGGCGGAGGTGAGGTTGGAATTATCGTCCCCAGTGGCGGCCACAAAAACCTGGGCATCTTTGATTTTAGCCTCCTTCAAGATATCTATGTCAGCCCCATCTCCCAGGATGGTCACCCCGCTGAATCGGGGATCCAAACCCTTGAAGCGCCCCTCATCGGTATCGATAATTACTACACCGTTGCCTTCCCGGGAAAGGAGATCAGCTAAAACTGCTCCTACTCGACCACAGCCAACGATGATTATGTACATAATTGCTCCTTTGCTATTTCCGCCAATTTACCGAAGGCTCCTGGATCATTTACCGCTAAATCAGCTAATACCTTTCTATTTAACCTGATATCTGCCTTCCCAAGTCCATCCATGAATCTGGAATAACTGAGGTTATGGACGCGGGCCGCCGCATTTATGCGCACCAGCCAAAGCCTCCTGAAATCCCGTTTCCTCACTCGCCTATCCCGGAAGGCATACATCCAACCCTTCTCCACTGCCTCCCGAGCTATCACATAGGTGCGGCTCCTTCTTCCCCAGTAGCCCTTAGCCAGTCTTATGTATTTTTTGTGCCGCTTCCGGGCAGTAACGCTGGATTTCACTCGAGCCATCTCTTCATCACCCCTTAAGCATATGGCATCAGCCTTTTTATCGCCTTCCTATCCGCTCCACCAATGACACTGGCTTGCCTCAACCCTCGCTTTCGCTTGGAGGACTTCTTGGTCAGAATGTGACCGGCATAAGCTTTCTTGCGCTTAATCCTTCCTGATTTAGTTAGTCTAAATCTCTTGGCCGCTCCTCGTTTTGTCTTCAGCTTTGGCACGACTTGGTTTCCTTTACTTGTTCTTCGCCGGAGCAAAGATCGTGACCATATTTCTGCCTTCCATTCTAATTTTCTCTTCTACTTTCACTAACTCACCTACATCCGCCGTCAAACGGTCCAGGATTCTTCGTCCGATATCCTGATGCTGCATCTCACGCCCTCTGAACATTATGGTCACCTTCACTTTGTCGCCATCCTTTAAGAAACTTTGGACATGGCGCAATTTTACCTGATAGTCATGCTCCCCAATCTTAGTCCGAAACTTTATCTCTTTAAGCACCGCCGTCTTATGTTTCTTGCGGGCCTCCCGACTGCGCTTGGCTTGCTCATATCTATATTTCCCGTAATCCATGATGCGGCAGACAGGGGGGGAAACCTGCGGAGCTACTTCAACCAGGTCCATGCCTTTCTCCTGAGCTAACCTCAAAGCCTCTCTTGTCGGTATTATCCCTACCTGACTGCCATCGCTGCCAATTACTCGGACCTGTGAAGCCCTAATCCGGGTATTTGTTCTTGCCTCTCCTGGAATTACCCATCACCCCCTTTCTTTAATTTCCTCTTCCACTCTAACAACAAACTCCTCTATCTTATCTGTCCTCTGATGGCCGCCCCTTCGCTCCCTGACTGAGACGGTGTTGGTCTTTATCTCTTTATCCCCAACCACTAACATATAAGGAATCTTCTCCCGCTCTGCCCGAGCTATCTTATAGCTAATGGTCTCATTTGCTGAATCAACCTCTACTCTAATCTCTTTCCTCTCAAGTTGAGAGAGAACCTCCCTGGCATAATCCTCATGCTTTTCACTCAGGGTCAGGATTTTAACCTGAACGGGAGCTAACCAGGCGGGGAAAGCCCCGGCGTAATGTTCAATCAGTCCCCCAACGAACCTCTCCATAGTTCCCAGCACTGTTCTATGAATCATTACCACCTCATGCCTCTTCCCGTCATCTGCCGTGTAAGTGACATCAAGACGGCTGGGAAGATTGAAGTCTAACTGGATGGTCGGTCCCTGCCAGCCCCGCCCAAGGGCATCTATCAGTTTAATGTCAATCTTGGGACCGTAGAAGGTGGCTTCTCCCTCTATCCTTTTATAAGTGAGATTTTTCTTCTCTAAGGCTGAACTCAGCGCAGATTCCGCCCGCTCCCATCCTTCATCATCTCCCAAATAATCCCTCTTACGAGACGGATCACGAACGCTAAGAGCGGCCTCAAACTCTTCGTAGCCAAATGTTTTCAGCATATACTGAGTTAAATCAATGATACCTAAAATCTCATCTCCTAACTGCCCGGGAGTGCAGAAGATATGCGAATCATCCTGAGTGAACCCTCTCACCCTGAGCAGTCCATGAAGAACCCCGGAACGCTCATAGCGGTAGACAGTACCTAACTCAGCATAACGGACGGGAAGCTCGCGGTAACTGCGCACACTCTGTTTATAAATCTTTATGTGAAATGGACAATTCATTGGCTTAACCAGATAATCCTCTCCATCACCTTTCATAGGAGGATACATCATTTCCTGAAAATAGTCAAGGTGTCCGCTCCTTCGCCACAGCTCTCGCCGAGCAATATGAGGAGTGTAGATGAGTTGATATCCCCGCTTCAAGTGCTCCCGATGCCAGAAGTCTTCAAT
>JAGMAN010000001.1 GCA_023130215.1 bacterium | reverse complement strand
ACTATAGGTGGAAAGGGAGGTTGGTTTTTAAGGATCATCGAAATACTTGACAGGATCGAATCCAATGTGATAAGATCCAACATAGCCTGAAAAGGAAGCGCGAAAATTGGAGAAAAAAGGTGGGGAAGGATGCTTGGTAAGGTTTAGGAGGTTGGTTTTTACTGGCAAAAGAGAAATAATGTAATTGACAGACAGAATTTTGTATGCTACTGTTAAATTGGTAGGGATAATAAGCGACTTATAACGAGTATACAAAGAGGTGTATATGGAATATTCCAAAAGGGCCAGATATGCGCAATAAGATTGATCTTGTGGAAAATAGTTGGCCAATGGTCTATCAAAGGTCTGTGTGGTCTCGAATGTCTCCTTCAGAACGATTGTGTAGATCATGGGCTATGCGGCGTTTATTGAAAGATAAAAGAGCAGTTCATGATAAAAAAATTTTTCCTACACCTTACTCGCAATAATATAAAATATTTACTTATTAGCGGACAGGCAACTGTCTTGTATGGAGCGGCAACCTTTTCAGAAGATATTGATCTCTGGATTTCTCCTGAGCCGGAAAATTGGAAAAAGTTTATAGACTGCCTGCGCAAATCGAAGGCAAAGATATACAAGGTTACCCCGCCTATAAAATTTGATTTTATTCAAAATGGCCATGGTTATCACTTTGAGGTTCCCTCTACAGAGCAGGAGGACCCCATTTGGTTTCTGGATGTTATGGGTGTCGTTCCCAGAGTAGGGTCTTTTCAGGCGGCCTATAAGAATGTCAATTTCTGCAAAACAGAATGGGGTAAAATCGCAACTATTGGCCTGAGGGATTTGGTTCAGATAAAAAAGACAAGACGGCTGACAGATTATCCAATAATCTCGAATTTGGTCAGGCAAGAATATGAGAAAATGCGTGCAAGTGTTATAAAAGATGAAGACTGGGTATGGATCCTGACTAATAGTTTTGAAACGGAAGATATATTATTTTATCTTAAAAACCATCGAGATGCCAGAAAAGTTTGTAAGAAACTTTCAAGGAAATGTCTAAAGTATGCGTTGCAAAATAATTTTTCTTCTGTCTCAAACGCGATTGCTCTTGAAATTGAAAAATTCAGGCAGCAAGACAGGATTTATTGGCAGATAATTATCGCAGAACTAAAAGCATTAAATCGTAAAGGCAAACTTTTAAGTGTAGGCAGTACTCCTGTCTGGACATTTTGACCAAACATTATTCCATCTAAATATCCAATATGATAGACTTGCCCCCACAGCTCAGTTGGAAGAGCACCTGACTCTTAATCCGAAATGGGCTATCTGCGTAAGTCCTTGTGTGTCAAGCTAAAGCGTTGAGATACCTAAGCTTAGTGGCATTTGGATAATTGCGAGAATTGTGAAGACTCCGACGATTTATTGGAGTTAGGGCACAATAAGGGCACAATTTTTGAACCGAAGGAGACCGTGGTCCGCTGAGTTTTATATGACTTAGCGGGTCTTTTTTTTGTAGAGTCTAATGGAACTCCTTTTGGGAAGAAAAAAAAGAATTGATAGCAAATCTATCTTGGGAGTAGAAGTTCATGATAAATTGGAAAAATGTGGTTATATGCCTTTAATTGTGTTATAATTAAACAAGGAGGAGGATATAGTCATGTTGCCGTTTGAAAAGTGTCCGGTTTGCGGTGGTGGTATGGTGAAAAAAGAGGTCGAGAAGTTGTTGCGTGGAGGGGAAAATACTGCTGTCTTGAAAGTAAAGGCTGAGGTATGTCTTCATTGTGGTGAACACCTGTATTCACAGGAAACTATAAGTCGATTTGAGCGAATTAGAATGAAGCTCCTACAACAGGAGACAGCAGATTTTCAACCATTGGGACAGTCTTTTCAAGTAGTTTGACAAAACTGCCAGTTGCGCCTATCAACTCGTTGCAGCCCTCCGTTCAGAAAAAAGGGGACAGCGGCCTTTTTTGCTAACCTAAAGCGACGGCAATTGAGAGGTTTCCCGACGATTTTATGTTTCAACTGACTTAAAGATGAGGCAGATTCTTTAAGATTCCAATTTGGAAGCTTAAAGAAAGGGCAACATGCCAAGCGCCTACCTCCAAATTGTGTCTGCGAACTTGTGTGAATTGCCAGAAATCAGTCTAACATCCCATTAAACGTACCTTCACTGGGAGAAGGAGTGATATGGGGAGCCCCATACCTCAGGGTTTTGAGGCGCCAGCTGGAGCAGTACATTGCCGCGGAGCTTGAGAAACAGATGGGGAAATAAGAGGCATTTATGAATTGTGTTATGAATAAAAGGAATAAATGTGATATATGCGGAAAAACAGGAAGACGTTTATGCCCTGGCATTAAGGGTGCGATATGTTCTGCCTGCTGTGGAGCAAAACGGAACTCAGAAATAAGATGTAGCTCAGATTGCCCTCATTCTCCTTTTAGCACAACAGGGTATGATTTATGGCTTAGGATTGATGCGGGATTGTCAAAGAAATATATGGAATATACCGCCGCCCATTATAGCAAAGACGAGTTCGAGGAAGTAGTTGAGGATATGTCATTCGGAGATATGGCAGATGAACATTCTTTTACAGTAGCGGCAGGTGCGGCGGCATATAATCTCCTTTTTGTAGAACAAGACAAGCACGGAAAGACACTAACTGATAAATGGGAATCTGAGGGCTGGGAAGGATTAAACAATGATGAAAAGGTAATGATGTGCTACCTCAAAACCTCTCGTGTGACGATTGTAGAAATCCAAAAGATACTTGACCGCCAGGCCATGGAGTGCATTGATATACTTGAACCAGGAAGCAAACCTTTTATCTTATTTGATAGGGCTACAGCTTCCCGCGCTGTGCGTTTTTCAAAAATGTTTACCTGGCTGACGCATTTCCCTAATTTCAGTCGCGCATCTCACGGAGGGATTGAGATTACTGACTTTATTTCCAATGAATTTATGGATATAATTAAGCAAGATACCAAGAAAGAAGCCAAGAAGGCAGGTTTTAAATTAAAGGATTATCTATCAGAGAATTTTGGTGAGTATTGCCAGCTTACTATAGATTTAGCTCTCGAAAAACGCAAGGCTGTTTTTAGTGCTATGGATATGCATCAGTGCGTTGCAACCTATGATATAAAAGGAAGATTAAGCGATATAGAGGCAATTCTTGAGAAATATCCCGAATTTCGATGGGAAGATAAAGATCCTGAAGAGGGAGATCCTGCTAACACCTTATATTATAGCTGGCTGCGTAGAGGGGAATCAAAAGCTATTGAAAAAGAGATGAATCCCGCCTTTTGCCATGAAGACGAAAGTATGGGAGTAGGAGGTTTAGGCAACATTCGTCTTTACCCGGATAAGCTGACCGTAGAGGTTTTTACTAAACAAAAATATGAGTTTGCTAAAAAGATGGTTATGAAATATTTCGGCTCTTTGGTTGTTTTAAGAAACGAAAAAGTTGTTGATATCGCCAAACAAATAGCAAATAAGCCCGTTGACGAAAGAGCAGAAAAAAGTGAAAAAGAGCAGGTATTTATGTCTCCGGAGGATGAACAAGCACTGATGCAGAAAGTTTATGAACAACAGTATAAAAAATTTATAGATGAGAATATTCCGATGATTGATAACAATACTCCCAGGCAGGCAGCAAAAAATCCAAAGTTGCGCCCCAAATTAGTTGAGCTGATGAAGGTTCATATAAAAGGCCTTGAACAGTTAAACAAAGAGAAAGGAATAAGGGTCAATATTGATTGGGTTCTTGATGAGCTGGGATTGTCAGAGTTAATATAATAGTTTAATTTTTCTGTGTCGTCTTGACAAAGTATGTTTTTTTGTATTGACAACCTATCACCTTATGCTATTATATTGACCGTAATTAGGTTAGCCCGCTTTATTCATAACTTTTAAATATCGGGAAAGGAGGGCTATGCTATGAGATTCACTTATGATCCTCGTTATAACATTGCTTATATTCGGTTTCATGAGAAGATCGCTGATGTAGAAACAATCCGAATCAGCGATGAGTTAGTAGTGGACATGGCTTCAGATGGAACGATTTATGGCATCGAGCTGTTAAACGCAAATGAACAAATAAAACATGAGGACATGGGCAATCTTCTGGTTATCAATGAAGCAACTGGCGAAAAGACGGAGATGCCGCTGTCTATTGGTTAGGGGCAGAATATGAAGGGGCTCAAATGATAGTTAGGAAGGAGCGTTAAGATTAAGATAATGGGAGTCTATAAGAGGGGCAGAGAAGGCTCCCGAGGGGCAGAAATTAAGGTACGATAAGGGCACAATTCCCGAAATGGGTGCCAAAAGATTAGGAATCATAAGTCATTGATATATAAACAGTTGCCCCCATAGCTCAGTTGGAAGAGCACCTGACTCTTAATCAGGGTGTCCCAGGTTCGAGCCCTGGTGGGGGTATATAAGGTGTTGGGGGCGGATGGCGGAACTGGCAGACGCGCGAGATTTAGGATCTCGTGGAGAGTATCCGTGGAGGTTCAAGTCCTCTTCCGCCCATGCGAGGGTAATTCAGTTGGTAGAATGCTAGCTTGCCAAGCTAGTCGTCGCGGGTTCGAGACCCGTCCCTCGCTCTATAAAAGGAAAAGAGTATGAAGGTAGAATCGGAAAAGTTGTCTGATAGCAAACAACTCCTCAAGATTGAGGTTCCTCCTGAGGAGGTTGACAGACAATTTGAAGCTGCTTATAGGGAGTTGAGTAAGAAGGCCAGGGTGGACGGATTCAGGCGAGGCAAGGTCCCGTCCCATATCTTAAAGATGCATTTTAGTAAGCTGGCTCAAACCGAAGCTCTGAAGAAGATTGTCGACTGGAGTTACCCAGAAGCAGTGAAGCGGTCAAGTATCACCCCAATAGGCGATCCAGATATAGAGGCGGGAGATACTCTTCCTGAAGAGAGGAATGCCTTTTCCTTTAAGGTGAGAGTAGAAACCTGGCCGGAGGTGAGGGTAGAAGGCTATAAGGGGCTTATCGTAGAGAAGGAGAGGATAGAAATTAGCAGTGAAGACGTGGACAGAGTCTTGGAGATGGAACGAGAGGAGAATGCCGATTTTTTTCCTATAGAGGGCCGCCCGGCAAGATGGAACGACTGGGTAGTAGTGGATTTTAAGAGCTTCCTTAACAAGGCTTCCTTTCAAAATGCAGAAGGTTACCTATTCCAATTGGGTTCCAATGCTCTTCCTAAGGAGGTTGAAGAGGGTCTTGTGGGCTGCCAGGTTGGTGAAGAAAGAGAGATAGAAGTTAAGGAAAAGGTCCTCTACCGGGTTAAGTTAAACGGGATAAAGGAGCGCCGATTAGTTATCATGGACGATGAATTTGCCAAGGACCTGGGGAACTTTAGTAGTTTAGCTGAGCTGAGGGAGGATACCAGGAAAAGATTGGAGCAAAGAGCCAGGGATGAAGAGGAGCGCAGACTCAAGGAGAAGCTCACCGGTATCTTGGCGGAAAAGACAGAAATGGAAGTTCCTTCCACTCTGGTTGAGAGACAACTAAAATATCTGATGCTGGCCTCAAAGTTAGAGCTGGATGGGGAGGGCTCAGAGGTGAGTCAACTGAGAGAGAAACTTCGACCGGCTGCTCTAAAGCAGGTTAAAGCAACTTTGGTCCTGGAGGGGATTGCCAGGGAGGAGGGAATTGAGGCTACCCGGGAAGAGATAGAAGAAGAAGCCACGGCAGAGCCAAGGTCTATGACCAAGGGAAAAAAAGGTACTCTAAGTGAGGATAATAGAAGGGTCTTAGCTTATAGAGTAAGGAGGCGTAAGACACTAAATTTCTTAGTAAGCCAGGCCAGGATAAAGGAAAAGGAGAAATCCTTGATTTTAACGCCAGATCAGGTTAGAATGCTAAGGCCTCAGAGGAAGAGATTGCTGGAGCCAGGGGAAGGGAAAATTGTTATTCCATAAATGAGGAGGAGGAAAGATGCACTGGAATAGATTGCCGGGAGTGGTAGAGGATGATGGAAGAGGTAGGGTTCATTATGACATATTTGATAGACTGCTCAGGGATAGAATAGTATTTCTTGGAGGTTCAATGACGGTGGTGCGGGGAGGTTCGGCGGTCATTTCTGACCTGGAGGCTAACATTCTCATTTCACAGCTTCTCTACTTGGAATCTGAGGATGCCAAGAAAGATATCCACCTCTATGTTAATAGTCCGGGTGGTTCCATAACAGCCACTATGGCCATATATGATACCATGCAGTTCATAAAACCGGATATCTCCACTATCTGTGTCGGTCAGGCAGCCAGTGGAGGGGCTCTTCTCCTGGCTGCTGGGAAGAAAGGAAAGAGGTTGGCACTTCCTCATACCAGGGTCCTCATCCATCAGCCGATTGGTGGGGTGGAAGGACAGGCTACCGATATTGATATTCAGGCTAAGGAGATTTTAAGATTAAAGGAAGAGCTCGCCGAGATTTTAGCTAAACATACTGGACAACCCGTAGAGAAGATCAAGAAAGATACGGAGAGAGATTTTTTCATGTCAGCCGAAGAGGCTAAGGAGTATGGCATAATTGATGAGATTATCACCAACAGAGAACTAAAGAAATAGGATGAGAAGAATAAATGAGAAAAGTATAGCCTAATTGATGAAATTATTGCCAGTAGAAAGTAAGAAGGAGATTTAATAATGCAGAAAAGATATTTGCTGGCTCCTGGGCCAACGCCAGTTCCTCCCGAGGTTCTGGCCGTTATGGCACAGCCCATCATTCATCATCGCACACCGGAATATAGAGAGATTTTTGCGGAAGTGAATGATGGATTAAAGTATGTCTTCCAGACCAAGAATGATGTTCTCACCTTTGCTTCATCAGGCACGGGCGCAATGGAGGCAGCCACAGCTAACCTTCTTTCACCCGGGGACAGGGTCCTGGTAGTGGAAGGAGGAAAATTTGGAGAACGCTTCCGGGAGATAGGTGAGGCTTATGGAGTGGAGGTAGTGCCCATTGTGGTAGAGTGGGGGAAGCCGGTAGAGCCAGAGGTAATCAAGCAGAAACTGAAAGAAGAGGGGAACATCAAAGCGGTCTTTACCACCCTCTGTGAGACCTCAACGGGAGTAGTAAATGATATCAAAGCAATCGGAGAGATAGTGAAGGCAGAAGAAGCTGTCTTAGTAGTGGATGCCATCAGTGGCCTGGGAGCTATGGAACTGCGGTCAGATGATTGGAATGTGGATGTGGTGGTAGCCGGCTCCCAGAAGGGATTGATGATTCCCCCCGGCTTAGCTTTCGTCAGCGTCAGTGAGAAGGCATGGAATTTGGTTCGAGAATCAAAACTTCCCAAATATTACTTCAGTTTTTTAAAAGCAAAGGAGAGTCTAAATAAGACTGACCATCCCTTCACTCCAGCCATTTCCCTCGTCATTGCCTTAAGGGAAGCGCTAAGGAAGATGAAGAAAGAGGGGTTAGAGAATATTTTAGGTCGGCACGCTCGTTTAGCTCGGGCTGCCCGGGCGGCAGTTATAGCTTTAGGATTAAAACTATTTGCCCCGCAAGCTCCATCTAATGCAGTAACAGCGGTGAAGGTGCCGGAAGGGATTGATGGCCTGGCCCTGGTGAAAAATATGCGGGAGAAATATGGAGTAACCATTGCAGGTGGACAGTCCCAGCTTAAGGGAAAGATTTTCCGCATTGCTCACTTAGGTTACGTTGACACTTTTGACTTAATTGTAGCTATCTCTGCCCTGGAGATGGCCCTATCTGAATTGGGATACAAAGTGGAGCTTGGAGCAGGAGTAAAAGCAGCAGAGGAGGTACTGCTAAAAAGGTGAAATTGGCAAAGGAGGTCTTTTATGTATAGCAAAATGACTATGGTATATTGGAAGGGAGACAAGTTTTGGATTGGTAAGATTCTGGAGCATCCAGAGATAATGACTCAAGGAGAAACAATAGAAGAACTTGAAGAAAATATCAAGGACGCCTATATGTCAATGGCTATGGATGAGGTTCCAGAAGAACACCAGGTGAAAGAGATAGCTGTATGAAACGCAAAGAGCTTATTCGTCAGCTGACGAAAGCAGGATGCGTTTACTTGAGACCAGGAGCTAATCACGATATTTATATAAATCCGGTAACCAGACAAAAGCAACCTGTTCCGCGCCATACGGAGATTGACAATGATTTAGCAAAGCATATCAAGAAATATTTAGGATTATCAGGATAGTATAACGCGGCACTGGACCGGAATTTTCTCCAGCTACGCTTCAGAAAATCCGGTCAGTTCGTCATTAGCGACCTTAACAAGGAGAGCAAAAATGAAGGTTCTGGTCAGTGACCCTCTTTCTGAAGAAGGACTTGAGATTTTAAAGAAGGAAAAAGATATAGAGGTAAAGGTTGCCACAAAACTTTCCACTGACGAGTTGAAGAAAAGAATAAAAGATGCCGATGCTCTTATTGTGAGAAGCGGGACTAATGTAACTACGGAGCTAATACAGGCTGGCAGCAGTCTCAAAGTAATTGGCCGGGCTGGAGTAGGAGTTGACAATGTGGATGTAGAGGCGGCTACTGAGAAGGGAGTAATCGTTATGAACAGCCCGGGGGCCAATACCATTTCCACGGCTGAGCATACGGTGGCTTTGCTCCTTTCCCTGTCGCGTAATATTCCTCAGGCCTATCTGTCTCTCAAACAGAAGAAGTGGGAACGGAAGAAGTTTATGGGGGTGGAAGTCTACGGGAAGGTCCTGGGCATAATCGGCTTAGGAAGGATTGGAGGGGAAGTGGCTAAGAGAGCACAGGTCATGGGGATGCAGATCATTGCCTGCGATCCGTTCCTCTCGCCGGAAAGGGCAAAGAGATTGGAAGTGAAACTGGTAGAGTTGAAAGAGCTTCTCGGACAGGCAGACTATATTACTGTTCATACTCCCTTCACTGATGAGACCAAACATCTGATTGGACCGGAGGAATTTAAGTTGATGAAGGATGGGGTGAAAATCATCAACTGTGCCCGGGGGGGGATTATTGACGAGAAAGCTCTCTATGAAGCCATGAAGAGTGGGAAGGTGACTGGCGGAGCTCTGGATGTCTATGAGGAGGAACCGCCTTTTAATAGTCCCTTGATGGAATTGGACAATTTAGTCCTCACCCCTCATCTTGGAGCATCCACAAAGGAGGCACAGAGGAGGGTAGCTATTGAGATTGCCCATCAGGTAGTGGATGCTCTCAAGGGAAAGACTATTCGCAATGCGGTCAATGTCCCCTCCATTGAGCCGGAAATCTATGACGAGATAAAACCTTACCTCAGCTTGGCTGAGAAACTCGGATGCCTTGAGGCTCAACTGCTCAAGGGTCGCATCCTGAAGGTGTGGATAAAGTACAGCGGAGAGGTCACCGAATACGATTTAGCACCAGTAACCCTGACCATTCTCAAGGGATTGCTCGAATCCGTCCTGGGCGAAAGGGTCAATTACGTTAATGCTCGCCTCATTGCCAGGGAGAGGGAGATAGAAGTGATGGAAGCAAAGAGTGAGCGCTTAGAAGATTTTGCTAACCTCATCTCCCTTGAAGTTGAGACGCCTCAGGCAAGGGGATCGGTGGCCGGGACCCTTTTCGGGCGCAGTGACCCCAGGATCGTTCGGCTAAATGGCTACCACCTGGATGCTGTTCCGGCTGGCTACATGCTCGTCTGTGCCCATGAGGATAAACCAGGAATCATCGGAAAGATAGGAACTATCCTTGGCACCCAAAAGATAAATATTGCCGCCATGACTTTAGGTCGGAAGGAGAGAGGGGGCAGGGAAGTAACTGTGCTTAACCTGGACAACTCTGTCCCGGAGAAAACATTAAAGGAGATAGAGAAGATAAAAGAAATCCTGGAAGTGAGGTTAGCCAAACTATGAACAAAATCTATATTATTGATGTTACCAATCGGGACGGAGTGCAGACTTCCCGGTTGGGATTAGCTAAATTAGAGAAGACCATGATAAACATCTTCCTCAATGAGATGGGGGTATTTCAGAGCGAACTTGGCTTCCCTTACACTCATCATGAGATAAACTACATCAATGCCAATTTAGAATTAGCTGAGATGGGAGTAATTAAGCCCATGTGCCTGGAAGGCTGGTGCCCGGTTATACTTAAGGAAGTGGAGAACTCCTTCAGGTTGACGAAGATAAAGCACATAAATCTTTCCATCTCCACTTCAGAACAGATGACTAACGGGAAATTTCAGGGGCGGAAGACCAGGGAGGATGTTCTCAAGATGATGGTTGAGGTATTGGAGAAAGCTAAAGAGTTGGGGGCGGAGACTGTTGGAGTCAATGCTGAGGATGCCTCCCGAACCGATGACGAGTATTTGGTGAGATTTGCTAAAGCCGCCAAAGAGCATGGAGCGGCTATGTTCCGATACTGCGATACTCTTGGTTACGATGACCCCTTTACCATTTACCAGAGAGTGAAGATGTTAGCAGAGGAGGTCCAGATTCCCATAGAGCTTCACTGTCACAATGACTTGGGGATGGCGGTGGCTTGTTCAGTGGCTGGAGCGAAGGGAGCTATTGACGGAGGAGTGGATGCCTATGTAAATACCGCCCTTAACGGAATGGGGGAGAGGGCCGGAAACGCAGACCTTGTCTCAGTCATCTTAGCCATCAAGAAATCCAGTGGTTTCCACCAGGATAAATATGTTCTTGATGAGAGAGTGGACTTAGCCAAGGCGTGGAAGATTGCCCAATATGCAGGTTATGCCTTCGGAGTTCCCATTCCCATAAATCAGGTTGGGGTAGGGGAGAATGCTTTTGCCCATGAATCCGGCATCCATGCTGATGGAGCTTTGAAAGATAGGCGCAACTATGAACTTTACGACTTCGAGGAGTTAGGAAGGGGAGAGCCGGAGATAGTGGAGAGCGGTCGAAAGATAACTGTGGGAGAATACGGAGGAATTAAGGGGTTTAGAAATGTTTACGATAAACTGGAGATAGAGTTTAAAGATGATGAGGAAGCAACCAGAATCTTAGAGTTAACTCGCTATGCTAATGTCCATACTCAAAAGCCACTCACTAATGATGAGTTAAAGTTCATTGCTAAGTATCCAGAGCAGGCTAAAAAGATTATGACCGTAGCCCCCTTAGTCCCACCGGAAGGCTGAGAATGAGTTTGTTGGCGTTAACTGTGGCATTATGGACCAATTTGTCTCACTGTTGGGAAAGAAAGACAAATCGCCCTATTGGTTTCCACCAACCCCGAGCTTGGCTCCCCCGACGACAAACTGAAAAAATCGATTTGGTTCTTCAGAAAAAAATGGCGAACTCCCCTTGACAAAGTTATATTCTTGATGTAAAATGTGTCTCAGAAGGACACAAAATGCGTTATAACAATAATGATAAACTAAAAACATTAGGACCTCGGGCCGCTCATTTGGTTACCACGCTTTATGAGCAAAATAAACCTGTGTTTCGACTGAAAGAGGTACAGAAAATCCTTCATTTAGACGAAGCCTCCTCCCGTAATTTTGTCCGCAAGCTTGTGAACAGAGGAGTCGTTACACGCTTGAAACCAGGGCTTTTCATCCTGGTCCCGTTTGAGATGGGAAAGGAATGTGAATATATAGGAAATCCGCTCATTGCAGCTCGTGAGATTATGGGCGGAAAGGCTTACTATCTCTCTCATGGGACAGCTATGGAAATTCATGGAATGGTTACTCAACCTCAATTGGTTGTCTATGTAACAACTTTAAAACCACGCAGGCCCGTTAACACGCTTGGTGTTGAGTTTCGATTTATTCATAGTCAAAAAAAACTTTTCTTTGGTCTGAGTGACTATTGGGCAACCAAACAGGAAAAAGTAAGGGTCAGTGACCTTGAACGAACAATCATCGGCGGCCTTAAGCATCCGGAATATTGCGGCGGCCTGACAGAGGTGGCTAAGGGACTCTGGATACGTCATCAGGATATGAATATAAGCCGGCTTATCAAATATGCAGTGAAGAGTGATGTAGGCGCTGTTATCCGCAGGCTCGGGTTTTTACTTGAGCTTTATAAAATAGGCACTTCTAAAGATTGTGAACTCCTTCGTCCATATTTGACGGAAACTTATGTGCGGTTAGACCCTCTTTTACCATCTGAGGGAAAATTCCTGCGTAAATGGAGACTTAAGCTTAATGTCTCTCCTGAAGAACTTCTATATGCGGTAAGGACATAATCAATGATACCCCAGCGCAATCTTTCGTTATTGTCCAATCGGCTCGCCCGAGAAAAAGGGCGGCGTATTCCGGAGGCAGTCCTTGAACGTGATTATTGCCTCTCCTGGTTTTTAATAGGGTTATCCTATAGTCTGCTTAAGGATATTCTCGTATTCAAAGGAGGGACAGCCATCAAGAAATGCTATATCCCTGAATATCGTTTTTCAGAAGACCTTGATTTCACGCTCGTAGAGAAATTTCCTTTTGAGAACATTCAAAAGGATCTTGATGTTGCCTTTAGTCGGATACAGCAAGACTCAGGCATCAAGCTGCATTTTAGCCGTTATGACCGCCATACTCATGAAAACAGCTATACTTTTTTTCTGGGATATGAAGGTCCTTTACCCGGCGTTTCCGGTAAGGAAGTCAAGATAGATATTACAGTACGAGAAAAAATTGTTTTCCCAATTAAAGAGAGAATAGTTCTCAAGGGATACAAGGAATACGAAGATCTGCCTGACGATGTAACTGTTTGTGTCTATTCCCTCGATGAGATAGCTGTTGAAAAAGTAGTTGCTCTCCTGGATAGAGCGCGGAATGAGCCTCGGGATCTTTATGATATATGGCACCTGACTTACAATCAATATGTCAATCTATCCGGGTTGGTTGAAGCCATTGAGCAGAAGTGGAGGTTCCGGGGTGAAAAAGTGATTGACATAAGGGAAACGTTTCTACGGAAAGAAGCGCGCTTAGAAAAACTTTGGAATCTGCGTCTTACTTCTCAAATGACAGCACTTCCGGAATTCAGCCGGGTTTATCGAGCAGTACAGCGAGAACTTAGACAGGCAGGATTATTCATTTCTTGACAGTATCAAAATTGTTTGACTTATTCCTTAAGGGGTTGTAATATAGGAGTTGCGATTTTTGCGATTTTATTAAGAGGTGTAGCTTCTTTTGCGACTTCTCCGATAATTGCGATAATCTAACCTGGAGGGATAGAAATGGTTGTAAATCCATATGACTCCAACAATCCCGTAAGTCCCCAAGACTTTGCTGGGAGAGAAGATTTAAAGAGCAGAGAGGAATCAAAGGATTTAGAAATGTTTATGATAAGCTGGAGATAGAATTTAAGGATGATGAGGAAGCAACCAAAATCTTAGAGTTAACTCGCTATGCTAATGTCCATACTCAAAAGCCACTCACTAATGATGAGTTAAAGTTCATTGCTAAGTATCCAGAGCAGGCTAAAAAGATTATGACCGTAGCCCCCTTAGTCCCACCAGAAGGCTGAAGTTAATCTCATTTCAAGTGAAAACGCAAAAACGCAAGACTTGACATATATTTCACTATATAGTATACTTTCAACGAATGTTGAAAATCTTTATATAGCGGAGAGAATATAAATGATATGATGAAAGCCAACGAAATAAGACAGCGGATCTTAAAGGAACTACCTTCCTTATTGCCTACACTTAGGCTTGGTAAGATAGAGATTGATAAGAAGATTTCCGGCTGGATCTTTGATTTAACATTTAAGATAAAGACACAGAATCGGCAAGAATGGCTTCTAGTTTGCGAAATCAAGGAGCTTTTGCAGCCACGTATGGCTCGTGAAATATCCGCCCAATTTAAAGAAAAATTAGCGAATTTAAATAAAGTATATCCTGTCGTGATAACAACATTCTTAGGGGAACGGACAAGAGAGATTCTCAAAAAAGGAGGCATAGGCTATCTGGATTTAGCAGGCAATTGCTATTTGGAATTCAATAATATTTATATCGAAAGAATCGTAGATAAAAATCCTTTTGTTGATAAAAGGAGGATTAAGACAATATTCAAGCCCATCTCGAGCCGCATTGTCAGAGTATTGCTTGAGGAGCCTAAAAAAAAGTGGAAAATATTGGAGCTATCACAAGTTGCCAGAGTAAGTCTTGGTCAGGTCTCCAATGTCTGCCGCTGGCTTATAGATGAGGAATATCTTAAGAAAAACAAAGGGGGCCTTTATTCTTTAACTGAACCAGGTAAACTTTTGGATGAATGGCAGAGGAATTATACTTATACCCAAAATAAAATGTTTGCTTACTACTCTTTTGAGCAGAATTTGGGGAAACTAATCAAGAAGGTTAGACAATTTGCTGAAGATAAAAATTTAAGATATGCCCTCACACTGTTATCCGGCGCCTCTTTGGTTGCCCCTTTTATCAGGGGGGTATCCAGTCTGCAGATGTATATTTCTAATAGCGAAAATCTTCCTGAATGGATTCGTTTACTTGATCTGCGCCCGGTTGAATCGGGAAGTAATATTTCTATTTATATTCCCTATGATGGAGAAGTTTTTTATGAAGTGCAGAAAGTGAATGATATTAATATAGTTGGCAATATTCAGCTCTATCTTGACCTGTATAATTATCCTGCCAGAGGCAGAGAACAGGCTGAATTTTTAAGGAGAGAAAAAATAAAATTTTAAGGAAGATATGACCAGGAGATCAATTGCGGATTTAGATGCCAGGCTTGTAGGAGCGTCAAAGTCTATACTCTTAGAGATAATGACTATATTAGGCGCTTATAGAAAGTCGCTTGTTTTGGCAGGTGGATGGGCACCTTATTTTATCGTTGAAATGTTTAAACCTCCTGACGACAATTTTGTCCACGCAGGCTCTTTAGATATTGATATTGCAGTTAATCCAAAAAAGATTTCTGGAGTTGAATACGAGTCAATACTTAAGCTTATAGAAGAACACGGCTATACCCATTCTTTAGACAAAGAAGGCAGAGCAATACCCTATGCTTTTGAGAAGGCTATATCGATACCCGGATATAAAGATAAACAACCGATAGAGGTTGATTTCTTGGGCCCAGAATACGGTGGCAGAGGAAGGCAAAGGCGCCATCAAATAATCCAATCGGAGTTATTTATAAGAAAAGCCAGAGGTATAGACATCGTTTTTGAGCACTTTTTTATGTATAGGCTAAAGGGGAAGTTGCCTGGAGGTGCTTACAACGAAATAGAAATACAGGTAGCTGATTTGGTTGCCACTTTAACTACGAAGGGCATAGTTCTTGGTGTGCGTTACAGTGAGAAAGATGCTTACGATATTTATTCAATGGTTTCGCATTTTAAAGATGGCTTTCGCTCTGCAGCAGAAACCATAAGACCTCATAGGAAAAATAGACTTGTTAATGAATCTATAGAGAATATCCAGGAAAAGTTTAAGACGAAAGATTCTATTGGCCCACAGTGGGTGGCAGATTTTTTAGCTGGCAGCAGAGAAGCGTCAAAGGAAGAAAGGGAACGTATAGCCACAGATTCTTATATGCAGGTTAATGAATTCTTGTCATTGTTGTTAAAATGATTTCTAATGATAAATTGCTTTTCCACTCAAAGTTTATCCGCTGATTTTGCTGCTCTCTCCACATCGTCCTGAATTATACTCCATTGTAGACGCACCTGTCAAGATAAAAGTTCTCAGCTTTCTTGGGTGAATTCCCAAGAGGCATCAAAAAATTGTTTGACTTATTCCTTAAGGGGTTGTAATATAGGAGTTGCGATTTTATTAAGAGGTGTAGC